>DAOVLG010000013.1 GCA_030631385.1 Candidatus Coatesiibacteriota bacterium
CACACTCTTCCCAGTGCTCCTCGTAACCCTTCTTCCCCGCCGTAAGCTGGCAGACCATAGAGAGCAGGTTCGCCCCCAGGCTGGCCGAGAGAGCGGCCGCAGAACCTCCACCGGGGGCCGGTGCCCTGCTGCCCAGTTTCTGTAAGAACTCAGTAATCTTCAGATCGGTCAGCATCGAAGGCTCCTTCACGTTGATATAGGGCTGTCTGCAGCCACCCTCAAGGCACGTCGGTTACCCGTCAACTAAAAAGATCTGAGAAGCGCTGTTTCTTGGGCCTTGTCACGTCGGGCTGGCGACGGCGATCAACCAGCATGCCCCGCTTAATGACGGCGACGACGTGGTTGACGCCCCAGGCGTAGATGAGTTTTTCGGGCGAGGTCACGTTGAGGATGACGAGATCGGCCTGCTTTCCCGGTTCGATGCTGCCCAACTCCTTCTCCCGACCAACGGCGTAGGCGGCGTTGATCGTAACGGCGTTGAGCGCCTCCCGCACCGTCAGACCGCACCGCATCACGCCGAGTTCGATCACCCGCCCCATGGAAAGGGTATGGGAAGAGCCGGGGTTGTGGTCCGAGGCCAGGGCGACGATCGCCCCGGCGTCCACCAACCTGCGGCCCGGCGCGTACCGGTCCCCGAAAAGGAAAAAGGTGGTCGCGGGCAGGAGCACGGCCGCAGTCTTGCTTTTTCCGAGAAGCTCGATGTCTTCGTCGCTCACGTAGGGCAGATGATCCACACTCCGGGCGCCGAGTTCGACCCCCAGCCTGGTACCACCCGAGGGGGAAAGTTCGTCGGCGTGCACCTTGGGTTCGAGGCCGTGGACCTGGCCGGCCTCGAGGACACGACGGCTCTCCTCTACGGAGAAGGCGCCCTCCTCGCAGAATACGTCGCAGTATTCGGCCAGCCCGAGGGCGGCCACCTTGGGGATCATCTTCTCGCAGACCAGATCCACATAACCTTCACGGTCGTCGGCGAACTCGCGGGGGAGGGAATGGGCACCAAGAAAGGTGGGAACCAGATCCCAGGGGCCTTCGGCGTTAAGCTCTCGAATGGCCTGGAGCTGCGCCATCTCGCTGGCCACGCTCAAGCCGTAGCCCGACTTCGCCTCGAAGGTGGTCACCCCGGCGAAGAACATGCTCCACAGGCGTCCCCGCGCGCTCTCGACGAGATCGGCCACCCGCATCTTCCGCGTGGCGTCCACGGTGGCCTGGATACCGCCGCCCTTTGCGTGCAACTCCTCGTAGCTCGCCCCGCCCAGACGCAGAAGAAACTCGTCGGCCCGGTTACCCCCGTAAACCGGATGGGTGTGGGGATCAACCATCCCGGGCATGACGATCCCGCCTCGGGCGTCACCGAGGGTGGTCGGCGCTCCCCCCATCTGCATGATCTCGGCCACCGGCCCGACGACCTCGATCCGATCTCCGTTGATGGCCACGGCACCGTCGGGGACGACGTGGAGCTCTTCCTGCTCCGCTCCCCGACGGGGTCCCTTTCCGGCGCAGGTCAGCACCAGGGAGGTGTTGTAGACGATCAGATCCGGGGGCCGTTCGCCTGGTCTAGGGGAAAGGTTCATCAGATCTGGAAGTCGATGATCTGGCTGTTCTTCATGTTATCCACCTGCATGTACCATTTGGCCGCCTTGATGAAGGCGTCGGCGGGGGCCAGGCCGATGAGCTCGGTCTGGATGATCGAGACGCCGTAGCGGGCCGCTTCCCTCCGGATGGTTTCCACGACGCGGTGGAGCGGGGTTTTGGTGTAATCCAGGAAGTTCATCGAGATCTGCACCACCCCCGTCTCACGTGAAAAGCTGCCGTGATGGGTAACCATGGCGCCGTGCTCGTCGTAGGTCTTGACGCTCACCGGACCCTCCTCCCGGCCCTCCAGGTAGAAGCCCGCCCCCTGAATGTGGATGAAGCCACCCGAGGATCCCCGGATCGCCTTGGCGATGCGTCGGCCTATCCGAACGTCGGTGGTTCCCAGATTCACGTTGAACGCGATGAGGAAGGGGCGGGCACCCATGATCGTCGCCCCGGCGGTGGGGTGGGGCATATCCGGACCGTAATCGGGCTTCCACAAGGGGTCCTTCATCTTCTCGGCTAAACCCTCGTACTCCCCCTTGCGGATATCGGACTGGCTCTGCCGGTGCGGCGCCGCGGCTGACTCGCGGTAGAGGTACACGGGCAAATTGAACCTCTCCGAGACGGCCTGGGCGCACTCCCTGGCGAGGGCGTCGCAGTCCGACATCGGTACGCCGCGCACCGGAACATAGGGACTCACGTCCACGGCACCGATGCGGCTGTGCGCTCCCGAATGCTGGTTCATGTCTATGAGCTCGACGGCCCGCTCGTAGAGGGCGAGGGTGGCCGTCTTCAGGCCTTCGGGATCGCCGACGCAGGTAATGACCGAGCGGTTGTGGTCGGGATCGGAGGAGTAGTCGAGGAGCTTGACGCCTTCGGCGGATTTCAAGGGCTCGACGCAGGCTTCAACAACATCGCCACGCCGGCCCTCACTGATGTTGGGTACCCATTCGATCAAAGCCGCCATGAAAACCCCTTCGCGAATCGGTGGTGTCCCGGTTGGGCAAGGTCCGGAGGAATTATAACACGGTGGCGGAAGGTCTCGGACGGGAGCGGCGGGTAGAAATTACTCCACGCTGAAGCTCCCCACCGCTGCCTCCACGCCGTCAAGCATCACCTCGATCCGCCACTCGCCGGCCTGCCAGTTGCCCGGTTCGGTGTAACCCTTGCCGCCGATGACCCGGAGGGTATCGTGCTCTCCTCGAAGACGGCGGGTCGCACCTCCGCCCACCGCAACTCCCCGGCCGGGTTGATCCAGGCCACCGTCACCTCGTGAGCCTCCTCCTCACCGGGTTCCTCGCGCCCCAACCAGAGAACCCACACCACCATCGCGGTCTCGGTCTGGCTGAAGCTCTCCGCGGGGAGGGTGTAGTCCCCGTACCGGTAGAAATTCAGCGAGGCGATCTCGGGCGGGGGCGCCTCCGTCTCAACCTCGACCACCACATCTTCGGCCTCGGCGCCCACCACCTTGGCCAGGGCCACGGCCAGGTTTCGGCATGCCCAGGGCAGCTCGGCGGCCGTACCCACGGTGGCGGTCTCCCCCAGGATCGCCTCGGAGGATTCCACGGCCACCAGACGGACCGCCACGGTGTAGGTCTCACCCAGCGCCGAAAGCGATCCAACGGCGATGTAATCGGCCCCGGTCAACTCCCCGAGCTCGGCAGCCTCGCCGGCGGTCATCGCCGCCACACTCAGCGACCTCTCCTCGATCACCCGCGCCAGTTGCGACCGCTCGATAACCCGCACACCCGGCAGGCCGACGAGCTCCGTTCGGAGTATCTCCGATACCGCCAGGGCCTGCTCGGGGAAGACCCCAAGCGGTTGGAAATCGGTCACGGCGAGGGTGATCGGCTCTTGGGCAACCGCGAGGCTGAAAACCAACAAAAGGATCAAGACGGTTCCGCGCATCTCTGCCTCCCAGAGTTCGCCAATTATAGCATCAAACCGTTCAGTAATTCCGAGACCCCAGGCATCCGACGAAGGTCGGTTGTTGCAGCACCTGGACGAATTTGGGATGGATGAGGGGTACCACCGACCGTTTCCTTCAGAGCATCAGCCAGTTTAAATAGAATCGAGAGACAAACAAAAAGAGGCACACGCCTCCCTCTGTTAATCCCACGCGTCCTATCTTTGCCTAAGACGGCGCACCAGCCAGCGCACGAAGGAGAAGAAGAGCAGTGCACCGGTTACGATGAATACAACGGTCAGAAACTCCGGCCCCTCGCCGGGGACGGCTCAGATGGACCCCTGAACCGGTACCGCGCCAACCGGAACGACAAGCATCAGCGTCGCCAGAAGGGTATAAAATGGCACGTCGTCCGTTCTATTCGTTTGTTCGCATGTGCCTACGCATGAAAGGCCACCACGGTTCCGAAAAACAGCGAAGGGGCCTCCAGACCCCCTCACCCTCCGTATCGTTCGCAGCTCAGGCGCCCTCGCCGCACTTTAGTAGAAGCTCGTGCCAGCGCCGGTCTATCTCGGCCTGGATCTCGTCAATGATGTCCTGGCGAATCTCCGGTTTGAAGAGGTGACGGAAGCGTCCCTGACCCTTCAGCCATTCCTCGATGGGCTTCTTTTCCCTGGGCTTGAAGTTGAGCTTCCACTCGCCGTCGGTAACCTCGTACAGCGCCCAGAAACAGGTGTCCACCGCCAGCTTTCCGCTCTCGACCGACTCATTAGGCGCGATTTTCCACCCCGGGATGCAGGGCGAGAGGATGTTTAAAAAGCACGGCCCCTCGGTGTAGAAAGCCTTCTTGGCCTTCTTCATCAGGTCGTTTGGCTTGGAGGGGATGGCCTGGGCCACGTAAGGCAGACGGTGGGCGACCATGATTCCGGTCAGGTCCTTGTTGAACTGGGGCTTGCCGTAGGACGCCTTCCCGGCGGGGGCGGTGGTGGTGCTGGCTCCGTGAGGCGTGGCGCCGGACCGCTGATAGCCGGTATTCATGTAGCCCTCGTTGTCGTAACACACGTACACCATGTCATGGCCGCGCTCCATGGCCCCCGACAGGCTCTGCAGGCCGATATCGTAGGTGCCGCCGTCGCCGCCGAAGGAGAGGATCTTGTAGTTGTGGGGCATCTTGCCCTTCTTCTTCAGGGCTCGGTAGGCGGTCTCGATGCCGGAGCCAGTCGCCGCGGAGTTCTCGAAGGCGTTGTGGATGTATGAGCAGCGCCAGGCGCTGAAGGGGTAGATCGTTGTAGAAACCTCCAGGCACCCCGTGGCCGCGGTGACGACGACCTCGTCCTCGGGTTCCAGGCTGTGCAGGATTTGACGCATGAGCATGGTAGCCCCGCAGCCGGCGCACATCCGATGGCCCCCGGAGAGCCGCTGCCTGGTGGTCATGGCGATCTCTTTGAAGCTGGGCATCTCTTCCTCCTCGGGCGTGTCGCCCGGTGCGTTAAACCTTAACCGCCGCCGGCTCGTGCTGGCGGACGTTTAAGTAACCGTACTGATCCACGGACCTGCCGGCGAGCAGGGTGAAGAGATCATCGTAAACCTCTTCGATGTGGTAGGTTTCGATCTGGCGACCGCCGAGACCGTACATGCGGCTGATTACACTCGGACGCAAGTCCATGTCGTACATGGCCGAGCGCAATTCGCTGTAGATCGCGCCGCCCAGGGCACCGAAGCTCACCGCGCGGTCCATCATGGCCACACACTTGATGTGGGACAGCGCCTCGGCCAGCTCCACGCCGGGGAAGGGGCGGAAGACCCGCAGATTAATCGCTCCGGCCTTCATGCCCTGTTCGCGCAGTTTGTCCACCACGATGTTTACCGTGCCGCCGGTGGAGTTGAGCACAATGATGGCGACCTCGGCGTCCTCGAGCTTGTAGGAGCGGAAGTAACCGTAATCCCGCGTGCCGAACTCCTTGGCGAACTCCCTGGAAACGTCGAGGACCACCTTGCGGGCGGCCTCCATCCCGTCTATCTGGCTCCGCTTGTGCTCGAAGTAGTAGTCGTGCAGGTCCAAAGGACCCATGGTCACCGGTTTATCCGGGTCGAGCAGGTGGTATTTCGGGTGATAGGAGCCGATGAAGCCTTTGACCTTCCGGTCGTCGTAGATGAGGACGTTCTCCATACCGTGACTGGTGATGAATCCATCTAGGTTGACCATCACCGGTAGAAGCACGTCTGGGTGCTCGGCGATGCGAACCGCTTGTATAGTGTTCTCGTAGGCTTCCTGGGCGTTCACACTGAAGAGCTGGATCCAGCCGGAATCGCGGCACATCATGGCGTCGGAGTGATCGCAGTGAATGTTGATCGGCCCGGAGAGGGCGCGGTTGATGACCGGCATGACTATCGGCAGGCGCAGGGAGGAGGCGATGTAGACGATCTCCAGCATGAGCGCCAGTCCGTTGGCGCTGGTGGCCGTCATGGTTCTCGCCCCGGCCGCGGAGCTCCCCACGCAGGCGCTCATCGCCGAGTGCTCGCTTTCCACCAGGATCAGCTCGGTGGACACCTCGCCGTCGGCGTGGAAGTCGGCGAACTTCTGCACCAAGGCCGTTTGGGGGGTGATCGGGTAGGCAGCCACCACATCGGGATCTATCTGCTTCACCGCGTAGGCGACCGCCTGATTCCCCGTTAATGCAAGTGTCTTCTCTGCCACGAAAAAAACCTCCTCGGGGTGGGTACCCCGATTACTTGCTGGTCTCCTTGACCATAGTGATGGCCCTGACCTTGGGCGGGCAGACCTCGGCGCAGATGCCGCAGCCCTTGCAGTGCATGTAATCGTGTCCGGTCATCTTCTCGGTCTCGAGGTCGAACATGATGGCCGCGTCGGGGCAGAAGATGAAGCAACGGAAGCAGTGGGTGCACTTCTCCTCGTCCCAGACCGGGCGGTTGGCGCGCCAGGAGCCGGCATTGTAGTCTTCGGCGTTGCCGGCGCGCAGGTAGGCGTGCTTCTCGGTGGCCACGATGTAACCGGCCCAGGGAAGCTCCTTGTAGCTCTCACCGCCGTATTTACCCTTGGGCAACGGGCCGCAACCACCGGACCCCTTCGCATTCTCCGTTTTGGTTACCGCCTTCGACGCCTCCTCGATGGCCTTGAGGTTCCCCTCGACTACCTCTTTGGTAAAAACGCCCGTGTAATTCGTCTTGAAACTATCGCAGATATCCCCGGCGGAGATCATGTCCACGATGCTGGTGAGAGCGCCGATGGTCGGGGTGTTCGGCATCCGGCGACCGAGGTGCTTCCGGCTTATCCCGGTGGCGTCCACGGTGAAGATGCGGTATTTGTGGCCCTCCACGATTTTATCGCGGATCTCGGACGGCGTGTGCTCGGTGTTAAGTAGGAGGATGCCGTCATCCTTCAGGCCCTCGGCCACGTCTACCACCTCGAGAAGCGTTTCGTCGAGGACGATGACGATATCCGGATTGGTAACCGTGGAATATATTGTAATGGGCTCCTCCGAGATCCGGTTGAAGGCCTTGATCGGCGCGCCCATCCGTTCGGAGCCGTACTCGGGGAAGGACTGGACGTGTTTACCAGCTTCTAAGGATGCATCGGCGAGCACCTTGGACGCCGTAACTGCACCCTGTCCCCCACGGGCGTGCCAGCGGATCTCCATCATCTCGGGCATCAATCACCTCCTGGAGGCAAAAAAAGGGATGCGCGACCGTGCACGGTCGTTTATTAGAAAACCAGCCGGATACTAACAAATCACCGGCTGGATTACAAGGTCACAGGGCGGATGATTCTGGGTTATAAGCCGTTTTCGTCGGAGGGAAGCGCAGGCGGCTCCTGGCCGGGTAACAGCTCTGGCGCCTCCTCATCGGGTAACAGCTCCGGTCCCACCCCTTCGGATGCAAGCTGCCCTAGTTTAGTGTCGGCTCGTTCGAACTGCCTGCTGGCTAAATCATAGTTTTCTTTAGCCCAGCTTAGCTGCTTGCCTACCTTCTCGAAAGGCTCGCGGACCTGGTGGAAGGCCGTGGCCAACTCGGCCAACCCACGCATAATTTCCTCGGCCCTTTCCTCGATTTGCAAGCTCTTCAAACCAAGGTACACAGTGCGCAGATAGGCGAAGAGCAAACTAGGGCTAACTAAAACAATCTTTCTCTGGCTGGAGTATCCAAGAAGATCATCACTGGGGTTATCGAGGTATCGGCGCTGCGCTGCCTCAGCGTATATGCCTTCGGCTGGTAGGAAAACAAAACCGAAATCCATGGTACCCGCCTCTGGACGAACGTATTTCGCCGCCTCGTCAACACGATCCTTGACAGCCTTGACGAAGGCATGTCGGGCGGCCTTTCGGGTTTTTTCATCCCCATCGAGGGACTGCTGCAATTGCTCAAAGGCTTCCAGGGGGAACTTCGCATCGATGGGCACCAAGCGGTTACCCAGTTTGACAACTGCGTCAACCCGCCCGCCGGTGGGTAGGTCATACTGCAACTGGTAATTCTCCTGCGGGAAGTTGTTGCCTAATACCAGCTCAAGTACGGTCTCGCCCAACATACCACGCTGTTTTGGCGCCCGGAGGAGGTCCCGCAGCTCACCGATAACGGCCGCCTGGCGGACCAGCTCCTCCGCCTTACCTTTGACCCCTTCAACTTGGGTCTCAATCTTGCCGAAATACTTCTCTAACTCCCTGCTCTGCATGCCTAGGGACTTGGCTAATTTTTCACGATTATCTCCCAGCTCCTTAAGGAGCATCCGCTGTTGATTACTTAGTTGCTCAAGGAGTTTCTCTCTCAGATCACCGATCTCTTCAGCCTGTTTCTCATTGAGGGTTTTCAACTTAACCAGCTCGTCATGTGTCTTAGTATATCGGTCCTTTTTTGCTAGGATGATTACCAACAAGACCACAGTGATTCCAGCTAAAATAGGGGTAATGTAATCCATCGTCCCTCCTTATCTTTGTAAAGCTTACCACAAAGCGGTGACATATTCGCCAAATTGGTTGAGCTACCGTATTTTTGGGAAGGCGCAATATTTACTGCTAGAATAAATGAACATTTGAGATTCAGCACCACCCTCGGAGGGTGTCCAGGCCCGAAAGCCCCCTCGCCAAGGTCGGCCTGAAGGTTGACCGCAGCATAACCAGCCTCTACTCGCCGAGCAAACTCCTCGACCGAGCAGTATTAGATAAACGGGAGGCGTTCTGCACCGAGGTGCTGGGAACACACCCCTTCGACGGCCCGGCCCTGGAGGTCGGCAACGGGATGGGCTACCTGAGCGCCGCCCTGGCCGACCGGGTCCACCACGTGGTCGCCCTGGACCGTTCGCAGACCCACTGCATCATCGCCGTTTCCATCCTCTGTTCCCTGGGCAAGGAGAACGTCACCGTTTTCCACGACTGTCTGCCGGGGCTGGCCTCTTCCAAGGACAAGGAGATCTCACCCCGGGAACGTTCCTTCGTTCTTGTTGCCTCCTACGACGGACTCCGCCGGGACAACCTTCTGGACTTTAACCTCCTGAGCCGGTACGTGCGGGCCTTCGGGGTGGTTCTGGTGGCCTTCCCGTCCTGGTGGTTCGGCTTGGTGAAGAGCAACGTGGAGAAGTAGCTGTACACCCGTGGTCTCGCCGCCGGCTGGGAGGAAGGAGACTTGAGGGTCGGTGGAGGGTTAAAAGAACTCGACCGAGGGGAGGCGCCGTCCGAGACGGTCACGCTACCTTACATAGCGGCGATGACCGGCCTCGGCGGGGTCTACGATTTCAAGAACAACCATCCACACCCTGATTGGCACGGACCGAAGTCCTTCGAGGTACAGATGTCCTGGCGACTCTACCATCAGACCTCGACCGAGGAGTAGTAAGAAAAATACCCCACCAGCGGGATAGAGCGTCGTAACACTGTCAAAAATGGGAGGCTGCTAACCTCCCTCTTGATTAAAAGCCCAAAAAACAGTTACGGTTTAACGACCTTACCGGAGCGCAGGCACCGCGTGCAAACCCGGATACGCTTCACCTTCCCGTCCACCACTGCGCGGACCTTTACGATGTTGGGCTTGAAGACGCGTTTGGTGTGCCGCATCGAGTGGCTGACGTTATGTCCCGATGTGGTGCCCTTGCCGCAGATTTCGCAACGTTGACTCATACACGTTCCCTTAACAGGTTCCACCAATTAAGCGGCGGTAGCCTAACACGCCCGTCAGCCGCCTGTCAAGCCCCGCACCTGGTTAACCTGCCCTGCAAGCCCAACCCGCGTCGGGGTGGCGGGAAGCGGAGCGCTGGTTTATAATCTTCGGTGTTCCAAAGAAGAGGTGAAGGATGAGCTACCAGGTCATCGCACGCAAGTGGCGGCCCCAGGTTTTCAGCGAGGTCATCGGCCAGCAGCACATCTGCCGGATGCTTCAAAACGCCGTGCGTCAGAGCCGCGTCGGTCACGCCTACCTCTTCGCCGGTCCACGCGGCGTGGGAAAGACGACCACGGCCCGCCTGCTGGCGAAGGCCCTTAACTGCGTATCCGGCCCCACGCCGGAGCCCTGTAACAACTGCGAACAGTGCCGCTCCATCGCCGTGGGCGCCAACGTGGATGTGATCGAGATTGATGCCGCCTCGAACCGCGGCATAGACGAGATACGGGCGCTGCGCGAGAACGTGAAGTTCGCCCCGGCCGGCGGCCGGTACAAGATTTACATCATTGACGAGGTCCACATGCTCACGCGGGAGGCCTTCAACGCCCTTTTAAAAACGCTGGAGGAGCCGCCGGGCCACGCCGTCTTCGTCCTGGCCACCACCAACCCCGACCGGCTGCCCCCCACGATCACCAGCCGCTGCCAACACCTCACCTTCCGCCGCATCCCCACCGCCGATATCGCCGCCCTCCTGGAGAGGATCGCCCGGGAGGAGGGCTATGAGCTTGACCATGAGGCCGCGCTGCTCGTGGCCCGTTCAGCCGGAGGGGCGATCCGCGATGCCGAAAGCACCCTGGAGCAGCTCTTCGCCTATGGAGAGAAGAGGATCACCCTCGACGAGGCCCGGGCGGTTCTGGGGAAGGTCGGGGTGGATACGCTCCTGGAGCTGACCCGCGCCGTACTGGACGGCAACGCCGGTACCGTCGTCCGCAGCGTCTCCGACATCGTGGACTCGGGGGTGGACCCCCGGGTCCTCGCCGAGGAGCTGTTATCCCTCTGGCGTGACCAATTCATCCTTTCCCTGGGCGGCGAGGTGGGGGAGTTGGCCGAATTTGCCATCGAAGATCTGGGGCGCGATACCACCTCGGAGAGCTGGATCTCCTTCCTGGCCCCCCTGCGGCGGACCCTGGTCGAGCTGAAACTCTCCCGCCAACCCCGCCTGACCCTTGAGCTGGCCCTGGTGGAGCTGTCCCAACTGCCCAAACTGGTCTCCCTGACCGAGCTGGTGGAGAGGTTCAGGGGTGAGGAACCGGTTAACCCGGGAAAGATACAGAAGTCAGCTCCAACCGAGACCAAGCCGGAAGCAGCCATCAAAAACCGTGATGGCGCACGCTGGGAGGAATTCCTCACTCACCTGCGGAGAACCAACACGAGCATCGGTGCCTTCGCTGCAGAGGCCCGGGAGGTTCGCCTGGAAGACGACAGGCTCACCCTTATCTTCCCTCCCGAATACGACTTTCATCAGCAGCAGCTCCGTAAGATGGAGAACGTGCGCATCATCGAGCGCGCGGCCGCCGGTTTCTACTCTAGACCGATCACCTTCGAGGCGCTCGTCGAAGATGCATCGGAAGGTGCGGCGGAGAAACCGGTTGATACTCGGGCGGAAAAGCCTAATACCGACATTGATCTGGAGGGCCTTCCGGCGAAGGAGCGACAAGCCGTCCAGAAGACGATCGAGGTCTTCAACGCCCGGGTGATCAGGATAGACAAGGATCGTGGAGGAGAGTCATAAGAATATGGGAGGAACGAACATGGCACCCGGTGCAGGTATGGGCGGATTCATGGCCCAGGCCCAGCGGCTTCAGGCGAAGATAGCCGAGATTCAGCAGAAGCTGAGGGAAACGGTTGTCGAGGGTCGGGCCGGGGGTGGTTTGGTCAAGGCCAAGATGAACGGCCACCACGATGTGATCCGCGTGATCATCGAGACCGGGGCCGTGGACCCGGATGACTATGAGCTCCTGGAGGACCTGATCGTTGCCGCCATCACCGACGCCCGGGTCAAGGCCGACGAGATGGTTCGGGACGAGATGGCCAGGGCGGCCCAGGAGGTGGGGATACCGCCGGCGATCGCCGAGCAGATGATGGGCGGCGGTCTCTAACGGCGCAAATCACACCCCGCAAGCCCCCTCTTGGACTATTCACCAAATCTGGACTATACTACCTGTAGGATGACTCAGGAGCGGGACATGAACGGTGATCAAGAGATACCCGTTGACGTAGCCGGGATCGCCTTCGACCCCAAGAAGAAGTCGCCGGTGGTAATCCTGCGTGATGCCGAGGCCGAACGGGTATTACCGATCTGGGTGGGTTCCTTCGAGGCCAACGCCATCATCGCGGAGAAGGAAAAGGTCAAGTCCCCGCGCCCGATGACCCACGATCTCCTCAAGCGGGTCGTGCTGACCCTGGGCGCCAGCGTGGACCGTTTGGTCATCACCGAGATCCGGGACAACACCTTCTACGCCGAGCTACACCTCGTGTTCGGGGAGGACGAGATACTCTTAGACTGCCGCCCCTCCGACGGCATCGCCCTGGCCCTGCGCTTCAACGCGCCGATCTTCGTGGCCGAATCCGTGCTCGCCTTTGAGGAATCAAAACAACAGGACACCATCCTCAACTCCGAGGACATCTCCCGCTTCCTGGACGGCCTGACCCCCGACGACTTCGAGAAACGCTGAATCCACTATATTTGTAATACTGTAAGGAGAACCGCCAGGGTTCTCCTCTTCTATACACTTTCGAGTAGTGATAATCACTTGGTTGTGGGTCGGTTCAGGAGCATACGCCGTAACTAATTCAACGTATTTGGATCGTTTTGATTGCTGAAGCGGAACGGCCACTCGCGGAAAAGCTGTGGATGTTATGGTTGAATCGGTGGTGGTGCATCGTTATCCACCGTTTGGGAAAAACCCCGGTCGAGGTGGGCTTTCCCGCGGCGAAGCGGTCGGTAAGGGACGGACATTCCGCCCTACAGGTTAACATGCACATCTTCGCCTTCGTAGGGCAGCCGCTCTGCGGGCTGAATCGTATCTCCGTTACGAGAGTAGTTATTGTTTGAATGCATTTGCCGCGAGCTATGTGTAATCAACAGTTTCCGCTAGTCGCTTCCGCGATACACTAAGACAAGGGGTTTCTACCCCTTGTTTCAATGTAGGGGCGGCCCTCTGTGGCCGCCCGCGGGAGGGTCAACAGACCCTCACCTGCGACGCATAACGAACGTAGGGGCCGACCTTCAGGTCGGCCCGCATCAACATCCAGAGTCTGTACCAAACGGTGGTTTATAACGTAACTTTCGCTTGTTCATCTGTGAGGGATTGTTTCGCTTAAACTGACGAAGCGATCCAAACACACTGAATTACCCGCAGGAAACACTTCACCGCTAGTCCGAAACGGGCAGAAAATCTGTCAAGGTATTACTTCAACATCTTGATAATCTCCGGGATGACCTCGTGGAGGTCGCCCACGATGCCGAAGTCGGCGTAGGAGAAAATCGGGGCGCGCGGGTCCTTGTTGATGG
>DAOVLG010000378.1 GCA_030631385.1 Candidatus Coatesiibacteriota bacterium
AAAAGAGTTAAAAATCCTCGTTTTGGCATTACTCATGTAGCTGCACCGGAGTTGGCTCAATGGTATGGTTACAAAATTCGCAATGTCTTTAATTCTTCAAAAGTAATAATTGCTGAAGCGTCCCCTGCTTTAAGTGTACATATTGGCATCGGGGGTGCGGCTATCGCAGTCCTTGGGGATTCTTAAAACCTGCCAGAGGACCGTCCCCCGTCATTTTTTTCTAAAAAAGAAGGACTTTTTAATAGAAATGTAGTAATATTAATATTACCAAATAAAAAATAGTTTCATATATTTTTACCCGGAACATTTTGAACAGAATAGCATCCCAGAGTAATAATCTTATTGGTATTAAGGAGGTGATAAAAGAGAGGAAAAGAAAGTTTCTGTTTGTTTTTAATTATTTAAATTAAAGGAGGTAATTATTGTGTTGAAATGGAGTAAAATATTAAGTTTGATTTTAGTATTGGTTGTTGGTTTGCCGTTCATAGCGGTAGCAGAGGAGCCGGTGGAAGAGCCCCGTATGGGGGCCTGGCTGGACGAGATAGTGGCCATCGTAGCCGATCACGACCTTGCAGTCCCCATGCTCGAGGCCGGGAAGGTGCACATATTCGCCGACGACATCACATGTCCTGAGACTTTCCAGCGGGTCGTGGCGCATCCCGAGGTGGAGTACGAGACACTGTTCGGGGTATTTCATGAGTTGACCCTCAACCCTGCAGGCACACCCGAAGACCCCATCTTTACGGGGACCGGTAAGCTCAATCCATTCGCTGTTCCCCGGATACGGGAGGCGATGAACTGGCTCATCGACCGCGACTATATCGCCGAAGAGATCTACGGGGGGATGGCGATTCCGAAGTATTTCCCCATTCACCCCGCCTTCCCCGACTATGCCAGATATATCGATGTTGCCAGAAAACTCGAGCTCTACTATGCTCACAATCCGGCGAAGGCAGAGACGATAATCACCGAGGAGATGGAGAAGCTCGGCGCCGAGCGCATCGATGGGATCTGGCACTTCAATGGAGAGCCGGTGGAGATAATTCTCCTTATCCGGACCGAGGACGCACGGCTGCCGCTCGGGCACTATGTGACGCGGCTGATGGAGGATATGGGGTTTGTCACCACGCAGTTACTCAAGACATCAAAGGAGGCGTCACCGATCTGGATCGCCGGCGACCCCTACGATGGGCGTTTCCACATCTACACCGGAGGCTGGATCTCCACAGTGATCTCCCGTGACCAGGGGGACGTGTTCAACTTCTTCTACACCGACAGGGGCCTACCCTACCCACTCTGGGTGGCCACTAAACCCACTCCGGAATTCTACGAGCTCTCCGACAGGCTGGCCCTGCGTGACTACGAGACCATGGAGGAACGCGCCGCCCTGTTTGAACGAACACTGGAGCTCGCAATGGAGGACTCCCACCGGATCTGGGTTGTGAATACCGTTGGTTTTATGCCGCGCCGGGCAGAGATCTCGATCGCGGCCGACCTCGCCGGGGGGATCGCAGGCGCCTACCTCTGGGCGTTGACCACCCGGTTCAAAGACGAGGTGGGAGGAACGGTGACCGTCGCCATGCCCGACCTTCTGACCGAACCCTGGAACCCGATCGCCGGCTCCAACTGGATCTTCGACATGATGTTCATCCGTGCCACGGGGGACTGGGGGACGATGTATGATCCGTTCACCGGACTACGCCATCCCCAGCGGATCGAACGGGCCGAGGTCTTCGTCAAGGAGGGTCTGCCGGTCGGCATAACCCACGACTGGCTGGACCTGCAGTTTGTCCCGGAGGCTGTGGAGGTCCCGGCCGACTCGTGGGTTGACTGGGATGCCGCGGCACAGCGGTTCATCACTCTGGACGAGGCCGCCGCGAAAGAGGGGTTCGACCCCGAAAGGCTTACCGCGGACGTCAGGGTGCTGGTTCACTATCCTGCGGATCTCTTCGACACGGTGAAGTGGCACGACGGCAGCCCCCTCAGCATTGGGGACATCATGATGAATATGATCCAGGAATTTGACCGGGCGAAGGAGGAGAGTCCCATCTTCGACCCGGGGGAGGTGCCGGCCTTCACGACCTTCATGGGGTACTTCCGCGGCCTGAGGATCGTAAGCGAGGATCCGCTTGTCATCGAGTCCTACACCAACTTAGCCTATCTGGATGCCGAGTGGATCGCTGCGGCCTGGACCTGGTTCCCGTATTATGCGCAAGGTCCTGCCGCCTGGCACAATCTGGCACTGGGGATACTTGCCGATGGAAACGAGGAGCTTGCCTTCTCCGCCGCCAAGGCGGGCGACCTTGAGGTGGAATGGATGAACCTCATCGCCGGCCCGAGCCTGCCCATCCTTGCGCGGCACCTCGACGAGGCCAGAGCGGCCGGCTTCATTCCCTATGCGCCCACACTCGAGGAGTTTGTAACCCCCGGGGAAGCTGCTGCCCG
>DAOVLG010000447.1 GCA_030631385.1 Candidatus Coatesiibacteriota bacterium
AGAGACCCTCACCGACACCGCGCTGACCCTCCAGGCCATGGGCGTGGACATCGTGGTGGTGCGTCACCATCTGGCCGGGGCGCCGGTGCAGCTCTCGCGGAACATCGGGGCCAGTGTGATCAACGCCGGTGACGGTGCCCACGAGCACCCGACCCAGGCCCTGGTGGACGCCTATACCATCCGCCGGGCGAAGGGTGGGATAGAGGGGTTGAAGGTGGCCCTCCTTGGCGACATCCGCCACTCCAACGCCGCCAAGAGCAACCTCTACTGCCTCTTGAAGCTGGGGGCCCAGGTTGCCGTGGGCGCCCCCAGCACCATGATCCCGGAGGGTTTGGCTGATTTCGGCTGCGGTGTCTTCCACACCACCGAGGAGGCGGTGGATTCGGCGGACGTGATCATCACCACCCGCGTCAGCCTGGAGTACGGTAACGACAAGCTCCTGCCCAGCCTCCGCGAGTATTCCCGCTTCTACAGCCTGAACACCGAGCGGCTGGCGTTGGCCAAGCCCGAGGTGATGATCCTGCACTCGGGGGCCATCAACCGGGGGGTGGAGGTCACCGCCACCGTGGCCGACCGGGCCCGACCCCATCTCCAGAAGCAGATCGCCGCCGGGGTGACGGTGAGGATGGCGGTGCTCTACCTCCTGGCGATGCGGAAGGGGGCGGTGTGATGGAGGGTACGCTGCTCCTTGCGGGGGGGCGGGTCGTTGATCCGTCCAATCGGATTGATGGACCGGCCGACGTTCTGATCGAGGACGGACGCATCGTCCGGGTGGAGCGGGACCTGTCCGCCGAGGGGGCCGAGGTTCTCGACTGCGCCGATCTCGTCGTAACTCCGGGCCTGGTGGATACCAACGTCCACCTCAACGAGCCGGGGAGGGAGGACCGGGAAACCATCGCCACCGGCACCCGGGCCGCCGCCCTGGGTGGCTATACCGCCGTCGCCTGTCACAGCACACAGGAGATGGTGATGGACAACCAGACGGTGGTGCAGTTCATTCGCCGTCGGGCCGCCCGGGACGGGGTGGTACGGGTCTACCCCATCGGCGCCATGACCAGGCGCATGGCGGGGGAGGAGCTGGCCGAATTGGGCGAACTGGCCGCCGCCGGGGTTTTGGCGATATCCGACGACGTGCACCCCCTGGCCAACGCCGCCGTCATGCGCCGGGTGATGCTCTACGCGCGGATGTTCGACCTGCCGGTGCTCAGCTTCCCCCAGGATCCGGAGCTCGCCGCCGACGGTGTGATGCACGAGGGCTTCCACAGCACCCAACTCGGCATGCCGGGCGTTCCGTCCGTGGCTGAGGAGGTCTTCGTCGCCCGGGAGGTGATCCTCGCCGACGCCCTGGGCTATCCGATCCACCTGAGCACCGTCTCCAGCGCCGGCACCGTGGACATCATCCGCGAAGCCGCAGAGCGCAAGATACCCATCAGCGCCGAGGTGACGCCCCACAACCTCCTCCTGACCGAAGCCGCCTGCTCCGGCTACGACACGAACGCCAAGGTCTCCCCGCCCCTGCGGGCCTCTTCGGACCGCGACGCCCTCATCGGAGCGGTCTGTGACGGGACCATCGCCGTCATTGCCAGCGACCACTCGCCCTGTACCGTCGCCGAAAAACAGACCGAGTTTGCAAAAGCCGCCTTCGGGATAGCCGGTCTCGAGACGGCCTTCGCCGCCCTCTACACCGGTTTGGTTCGGTCGGGGAAGCTGCCTCTGGAGCGCCTGGTGGAGGCGATGACCGTCGCGCCGGCTCTGGTTCTGGGGCTGGCCCTGGGATCCCTGACCGTGGGTTACCCCGCCGACGTGACCGTCTGGGACACCGAATCGGAATGGACGGTTGACGTTGGGAAATTTTACTCAAAGGGGCGCAACAACCCCTTCCACGGTGAGAGGCTCTGGGGCAAACCGGTAACGGTGCTCGTGGACGGAGGGTTCATCATGCGGGACGGCGCCC
>DAOVLG010000277.1 GCA_030631385.1 Candidatus Coatesiibacteriota bacterium
ATCTGATTGCCGAGCTCGGTATGGATGGTCGGTACGCCCCTGCGAGTGGTCGCCAGATCAATGACGTCGTCGTGGATCAGGGTGGCCAGGTGGACCAGCTCGCAAACCGCGGCGACCTCCACGGCCAACTCCGAAGACTCGGCGAGGTCCCCTTTGGCCGCCAGGAGGACGAGGATCGCCCGCAGGCGCTTCCCTCCGGCGGCGACGAGTCGGGCGATCATGGTGTTGATGAGCTTGAAGTCGCCGGCGATGATCTCGAGCAGGCGTCCTTCGAGCCGGCGCAGCTCGTCGTGGAGGAACTCTCTGGCGGTCGCGAGTTTCAATATCTCGGGAGAATTTTTGGTCTATAGTGGAACGAGGGTGGCCAGGGCGAAGCTCAGGGACAGCGCCAGATTCCCGAAGAGCTGGAGTTGAACCGTCTTCCCCTCGAAGGGCACGAGATCCTTGGGCTTGTCGTAGTTCGCCCAGGTGCCCCGGACGGCGCCGATGGCCAGGGGTAAGGTGAGGAAGATGATGAGCGTCCAGTAGGGTAACAGCCCCAGTAATACGAGGATCACCGATGAGACGTACACCGCCGCGATGATCACGGGGAAGATGGTCCGAGACCGTCGGGCGCCCAGCCGGACGACCAGCGTCCGTTTACCCACCGTGGCGTCGGCCTCGATGTCGGGGATCTGGTTGACCCAGATCACGCCGAGGATTAGGAAGGCGGCGGCGATTCCGGCGTAAAGGGCGCTCGGGTGGAAGGATCCCGCCTGTACGTAGTAGCCGCCCAAAACCGGCAGGAAGGCCACGTCCAGGGCCACGATCAACTCCCCGAGACCGCGGTAGCCGAGCTTGAGGGGCGGCGCCGCGTAAAAACCCCCGGTTACGAGACCGAACATACCCAGGTAGAGAATCCAGTTTCCCGGCGTCAGGAGCCAGATGGCTAAACCGATCCCGGTGGCGATGACGAAGCTAACCAGGGAGATCAGGCCCACGGTACGCCGGCTGACCAGACCCTCCTGGATGACCCGGGAACCGCCGTTGAAGGGCGAGGGGTTCCGGTTGGCCTCGTCGTTGCCCGAGAGGGAGTCGAAATAGTCGTTGGCGGTGTTGACACCGGCGTTGAGCGTGGCGATGCCAACCAGGGAGCCGATGAGCATCCAGGGGTTCAGCTCCCCCGTCTGCCAGAGGGCCACCAGGTTGCCCAACAGAACGGCCGAGGTGGTGGCGGTGAAGAAGGGCGCGCGTATGGTGCGGGTGAAAAGCTTGAATGTCATAGGATGCTTTCCTTTACCGTGGCCTTTCAAAACAGCGGTAGTGCAGCATAGCATCCCCGCCCTACCCTGTCAATGCGAGTCTTGCCTACACTCGCATCAGCGCTTATAATATAGCCATGCGCTCAGAAACGCCCAAACCGCCGAAGCGGTTGCTCGGGAGGCTCGCCGGGCGCCGGGTGCTGGTGATAGGCGATCCCTGTCTGGACGAGTATCGTTTCGGTCCGGTAAAGGCTATCGCCAAAGAAGCGCCGGTGGCCTGCCTGAACGAGAGGAATCGGGTGTACGCGCCCGGTCAGGCGACCAACGTGGCGGCTAACGCGGCGGCGCTGGGGGGAAGGGTGACGGTGATCGGCGTCCTGGGTGACGATCCCGCCGGTAGGCGCTTGCTGGTCCTGCTCCGGGAGCGGGGCGTCGGGTTCGACGGTGTGATCTCCGGGGACCGCCCCACCACGGACCGGTTGAAGCTGGTCGCGACGGAGCCGGACGCCCAGCACGTCTTCCACAGCTACCGCGAGGAGAACTCGCCCCTCGCTCGGGTGGAAAGGGGACGGTTGTTGGATGAGGCGCGGGATCATCTGCCGCGGGCCGATGCCGTGGTCGTTTCCGACTACTCCTGCGGCGCGGTTTTTTCCCCGATGATTAACCTCGTTAAGGAATCGGGTAAACCCTGGGTGGGCGATACGAGGGCGCACCTCGAGAACTTGGCCGGCGCGACCTCCCTGAAGCCCAATGAGTGGGAGGTACGGCTCTGGGCGCGGAGGGCCGCCCTTGAAGAGGAGGCGGACCTCGGAGGGATCTGCGAACGTTGTCGGCGGGATCTCGATCTGCGTTGGCTCTGTTTGACCCTCGGTCACCACGGTCTCGACCTTTACCACGAGGGGGGTGTAGAAAAGGCGTCGGCCCTCTGTCCGCCCCACCTCGTCCGCGACCACACCGGGGCCGGCGACACGGTGACCGCCGTCTTGGGCCTGGCTCTGGCCGCTGGGTTGACACCCGGGGAAACCGCCGAGCTCGCCTCCTGGGCCGCGGCCGACGTGGTGGCCCAGCCCGGGACCAGCGTACCACGCGTCCCCGCACGATGAGACGCCTCCTCGTTCTGGACTACGGTTCCAATTCCCTCCGCTGGCTGGTCGCAGACCGGCTGGAGGGGGTGCTGCTGAGCCCGGTGGATTGCGGTGGACGCTCGACCGGGTTGGGACGGGACGGGCGGATCTCCGAGACGGCCGTGGTGGAGACGCTGTCGGCCACGGAGGAGGCGCTGGAGCGTGGACGTGAGCTGGATGTTGGCCGCACCATCGCCGTCGCGACCCACTTCGCCCGCGAGCTGTCCGGTTTCGAGAGCTTCGCCGGGGAGCTCAAGTCCCGCTACGGTATCGAGCTGGTGGTCCTGAGCGGCGACGACGAGGCCTGGCTGACCCGGGTGGGGGTCGAGGAGGGGCTTCAATGCCTGGGGTTGGATGGCGGTCGCTACCTGGCCGCTGATGTAGGGGGCGGCTCGACGGAGCTGAGCTGGTGGAGCGGCCGTGAGCTGTTAACCCGGTCCTTTGCCCTGGGGGCGATCAACCTCACCGAGGGGTTTCTCCGCACCGATCCACCAACGCCCGGGGAGATGGGCGAACTCAGGATCAAGGTTAAGGCCGTTCTAAACCAGTTCCCGCTTCCCCACGCCGCTCCGGTAGCGGCCTCCGGAGGAACCGCTACCACCCTGGCGGCGCTGCATCTAGGTTTAACCGAGTACCGTCCCCTGGCGATCCAGGGGACCGAGATCCGGCGGGGCGATCTTACCGCGCTGATTAAACGTTTAGCGGGAATGCCGTTAAACGAGCGGCGGAAATTGATGCGGGTAGACGAACGACGGGCGGAGATCATCGTTGCAGGTTCTTTAGTCCTCGAGACGTTGATCGAGCACCTCGGCGTAGGCGAGCTCCTGGTCAGCGACTACGACCTGAAGCACGGGGTTGCGATTGCGCTCGGCGGGGATGATCCGTCCCACTTATCCTCGCGGGGAGGAGGAAGTTAATTGCACCGGGTACTGGCAGTAATACTGGCGGGAGGCAAGGGCAACCGGTTGGGTGTGCTGACCGCAAAGCGGGCCAAGCCGGCGGTTCCCTTCGGCGG
>DAOVLG010000406.1 GCA_030631385.1 Candidatus Coatesiibacteriota bacterium
AATCCGCCCGCGGCTGGCTGGACGAGAACTGCATCCTACCGACGGGAGAAGATTGATGACCACCCGGTTCAAAGCGGGTCTTGCCCTTCTTTATGTCCTGACCGCCTGTCAGCCCGACGGCGAGGTGGGCCCGGGCGGTTCGGTAAAACCGGCCCCCACCGAGCTACGGGTCCTTCTACAGGAGACCGAGGGCCTCCTGGTCGTGAGCTGCCCCGCGGGAGCTCTCATCACCGACGACTTCGATAAAACGATCTACACCGTCCCCCCCGGCTACGACCTGGTCTTCAAGCGTAACGAGCACGGCGTCCTCTCGATCAACGGCGAGTGGCAGCGCTGCACCTGGGTAACGATCGTACCCCAGGGAGGGGAGGATGACCCGCCCCGGCTGGTTGTCAAGGGGGTTCCCTACCGGGGTTCGCTCGTCGTCCGCTCGACGGCGACCGGGACCCTTCAGGCGGTCAACCGGATCGAGGTGGAGGAGTACCTCCGGGGCGTGCTACCCGAGGAAACCTACGCGAACTGGTCATTGGAAGCGTTGAAAAGCCAGGCGGTGGTCAGCCGCAGTTACGCCCTGGCCCGTCTCTCGGAAAACCCGGACGCCCCGTACCATCTGCGCGCTGATACCTCCTCCCAGGTCTACGGCGGTTTCTTCTCCGAGGATCCCCGCACCGACGAGGCCGTCGCCGCCACCGCCGGGGAGGTCCTGGCCTACGGCGGACGGATCGTGACCACCTTCTTCAGCTCCTGCTGCGGCGGTCACACCGCGGCCATAGATGACGTCTGGCCCGATGTCGAGCGCCGGTCCTTCTTCGCAGGCGTAGAGTGCGGCTGGTGCTCCGCATCCCCCAACTACACCTGGGAGTACTCCCTGGATTTCAGCCGATTGGCCCACGCCCTCGCCGCCGCTGGATACACCGTCGAGAATCCCACCGGCCTCCGTCTGCGGACCAACACCCGCACCGGACGGGTCCGGTTCGTGGTTTTCACCTTCGCCTCGGGGGAGGAGCTGGAGCTGCCGGGCAACGAACTCCGGCGTCTGCTGGGCTACGGTGAGCTCAGGAGCACGTTCTTCGAGATCGCGCGGTACGACGAAGACGGTCTGGTCTTCGTCGGCCGGGGGTATGGGCACGGGATCGGCCTCTGCCAGTGGGGCTCCCGTGGGATGGCCGAGGCCGGTTTCACCTACAAGGAGATCATCAACCACTACTACACCGGAGCCGGGATCGCCCAGTGGGACGCCCTGTGGCCGGTGGAGCCCCGCCCAACGAGCTGATCATCACCGGGAGGGAACGATGTTCTTCGAGAACAGCTACGAGGTCTCGACCGAGGGCGACGGCGACGTGGTGAACCTCTCGCCGCTCCTGAGTCGGTTCCTCTCCGAGTCTGGGGTCTCAGACGGCGTCTGCACCGTCGCCGCCACCGGTTCCACCTACTCGATCACCACGGTGGAGCACGAGCCGGGTCTCGTTGAGGACCTGAGGCGAGTGTTACAGGAACTGGTTCCCCGAGGACCGGTCTACGCCCACGACGCGCGCTGGGGGGACGGAAACGGCTTCGCCCACGTTCGGGCAAGTCTGGTGGGCCCCTCGATCAGCTTCGCCGTGGTTGGCGGCAGACCACGGCTGGGAACGTGGCAGCAGCCGGTTCTCCTGGACTTCGACAATCGTCCGCGCACCCGCACGGTGAGCTTCAGCATCGCCGGTTAACGGGCGCCGAGACTGAGCACACCTGGACCAGTCACCGTTCGAGGATGACGACCCAATACACGTAAAAAAGCGTCCGCATGGCGCCGCCCGACAAAGGAGAGACCCTTGCCCTTCGACATCGCCTGTTCCCTGACCATCGCCTACTACGATAAACACTCCAAATCCGACGACAAACCCGAGGACTACGTCAAGATCTACAAGTACTTCCTGCAGGAGGTGAACCTCTTGTTCGAGGAGTACGGCTACTTCGGCGACGAGGATTAGGGTAACGATCTTTAGATTTTCTATAACGGGTTTGGTCGGCTCTGGCCGGAAATCTTGATTTATCGCTTGACAATGTATCCATTATATCCGAGTATCCCTATGGGGATTTACCCTACACGATGTGGTGCGGTTTTCCGTTATTCTTATCCATGGACCATGGACTAATGACCGATTGGTTGAGCGGTTAATCCATGGGCACAAAGATGCAATCGGACGTAGCGCGGGGCCTCTGCGCCCCGCCCGGTCGCCCGTGGAAGGGC
>DAOVLG010000016.1 GCA_030631385.1 Candidatus Coatesiibacteriota bacterium
ATATCTTGGTCGCCAGGGCACCACCGATGAGCCGCTTCTTCTTCTCGATGGGTATCGGGGCACCCGAGGCGAAGATCGCCAGGATCTCCGCGTTGCTCGCGTACCCCAGCGCCCGCAGGAAGGTGGTGATGAGCATCTTCCGCTTGCGATCGATGGAGAGGTACATGACGTCGCTGGCATCAATGGAGAAGTCGAGCCAGGATCCGCGGACGGGGATGACCCGGGATGAGTAGAGCTTGCGGCCGCCGGACTGCTGGTCCTCCTTGAAGAAGACCCCGGGCGAGCGGTGGAGCTGGCTGACCACGACCCGCTCCGCACCGTTGATGATGAAGGTGCCCGAATCGGTCATTATGGGCAGCTCGCCCAAATAGAGCGTCTCCTCACGCTTATCTATGAGCTGGCGATCCTCTTTGTGCTTCCGGTCCACCGAGTAGACATCGAGGCGGAAGGTGACCTTGAGCGGCGCGCCATAGGTCATGTCCCGGTCTTTGCACTCCTCCACCTCGTACTTCGGCAGATCGAGCTTGTACCGCACGAATTCGAGATGGAAAACGCTGGAGGGGTCTTCGATGGGGAAGACCCGCTCGAAGGAGTACTGCAGACCCTGCCTCTTCCGTTTCGACGCGGAAACGTCGTACTGCAGAAAATTGTTGAAGCTGTCCCGCTGTACCTGTAACAGGTTGGGTAGTTCCATGGTGGTGGGGAGTTTGGCGTAGGAGGTACGCCTGCTCTGGAGATACTTCCCCCGTTTACCGGTAGAGATCTTCTTCGTCTTCTGCGGCATGGGCTCTCCGTGGTTGGAATCGGTGGGGGGAACGGTGCATGGAGGAGGGCCTCAAGGATGCAAAAAGGCCCTTTTGGAGCCGGAGCTGACTCCCGGGCTTGAAACGCAAATAAATACCTGGCGCCGGTGGATGACAGGCTCAAAGCGGTGGTGTGCCGATCCGGCTTTCAAACCGCCCCCCGTAAACGTCTCATCCTCCGTCCGGCCAAGACCCTCACTCGCGGACCTTTGCCGGTATACCCCGTACATCCAAACAAGATATTGTACACAAATCTGGTCCCTTTGACCAGATTTTTTATCTAAAATTGCAGGTAATGAGGGTAGAACGTGCTTGTTCTGGGCGCGTCCGGCTCCCGGACGCGCCCCTACTTAGGTTGTTTATTTAATCTCGACGATGGCGCCGGCACCCTCAAGCTGCTCCTTGAGCCTTTTCGCCTCATCCTTTTCGATGCCCTCCTTGACAGGGCTGGGCGCGCTTTCGACGAGCTCTTTGGCCTCCTTGAGGCCGAGACCGGTTATCGCCCGGATCTCCTTGATGACCTGGATCTTTTTATCGCCGTAACTGGAAAGGAGTAAGTCGAACTCGGTCTTCTCCTCCTCGGCGGCGGCTTCTCCCGCCGCGGATCCCACGGCTGCGGCCACGGCAACCGGTGCGGCGGCGGAGACACCCCACTTCTCCTCGAGCTCCTTGACCAGTTCGGCGAGTTCCAGGACGGTCATCTTGCCAAGGGCTTCCTTGATTTCCTCTTTGGACATCTCTCCTCCAATATCTGGTAAAAGTCCGATCGGTTTTGAACCGATTGTCCGAAAGGGTTAGCCTTCCCCACCCTCGATGGATATCCTGGCGCGTAGAACGCGGAGAAATGAGGCCGGGATCTGGTTGAGGAGGCTCAGAAGGTTGATCATCGGAGCCGCCAAAAGCCCCAGGGCCTTGGCGCGCATCTCGTGCTGGGGCGGGCACTTAGAGAGCTCCAAGACGCTCGGATAATCGAGCATCTTGTCGAAGAGCCAGCCGCCCCGGATCTCCAGCTTGTCCTCATGGTCCTTGGTGAAGCCGACCAGCACCTTGGAGAGTTCGACGGGATGCGCGCTCACCGCCAGCGCCGTCGGCCCGTCCACCAGGTGCAGGGCGTCCCCGCGTCCGATCTCGCTCAAGGCAAGCCTGGTCAGCGTGTTCTTGACCTGTCGCAGATGGGAGTCGCTGCCGCGGATACGCCGCCGGAACTCCGTCACCTCGGCCACCGTCTGGCCGATGATGTTAACGAAGAAGGTGCAGTCGGCGTTTCGCAGCATCTCGCTCAGTTCCGCTACGACGGTCTTTTTCTCTTCGTGGGTCACGGGTAAACTCCTTAGACCACTCTGGCCTCTTCGGCGGCCAGCTTCGAATCCACCTTGACGCTGGGCCCCATGGTGCTGGAGACGTGGATGCTCTTGATGTAGCGGCCCTTCACCGAGGCCGGTCTCAGGCGGATCAGGGTCTCGATGAGACTGAGCGCGTTGCGGTGGAGGGCGTCGGTGTCGAAGGAGGCCCTACCGATGACTGTGTGCACGATTCCAGCCTTGTCCACGCGGAAGTTGATCCGGCCGGTTTTGAGTTCGGTGATGGCTCGGCCGATGTCGAGGGAAACCGTACCGTCCTTGGGGGAGGGCATAAGTTTCTTGGGACCGAGGATGCGTCCCAACTTGGCCAGGGACTTCATCTGGTCCGGGGTGGCCACCACCTTGTCGAACCCGGTCCAGCCTTTCTGGATCTTCTCCACGATCTCGTCGTCGCCGATAAGGTCGGCGCCGGCGTCCTTGGCCTCCTGCAGCTTCTCACCACCGACGAAGGCCAGCACCGTCACCTCCCGCCCCAGTCCGGCCGGGGCGGGGCAGGAACCGCGGAGGTTCTCCTCGGCCTTGCGCGGGTTGACGCCCAGGCGAATCGCGATGTCACAGCTGGCGTCGAACTTCTCGTTCGAAAACTCCCTGACCAACGCCAGGGCGTCCCTCAGAAGGAGCGGTTCCTTTGGGAGTCTGTCCTTCAGTTCCCGCATCCTCTTACCGGTGGACATTGTGTCTCCTCGTGGATTCCAAAACCGGGTCGAACCCGGGTTATCGTCGTTGTTGAGCGCGGCGGTTCACCGTGGATCATTCCTGGATCGTGACCCCCATGGATCGGGCCGTACCCGCCACCATCTCCATGCAGGCCTCAATGGTGTTGCAGTTGGTGTCGGGCATCTTGATCTCCGCGATCGTCCGGAGCTGAGCCTGGGTGAGCATGCCGACCTTCTCGCGGTTGGGCTCGCCCGAACCCTTGGCCAGCTTGACGTACTTCTTGATGAGCACGGCCGCGGGGGGTGTCTTGAGCTCGAAGGTGAAGCTCCGGTCGGCGTAGATCGTGATCACCGCGGGGATCACGAGGCCGGCGTTATCGGCGGTCTGGGCGTTGAAGGCCTTGCAGAACTCGCCGATGTTGATGCCGTATTGCCCCAGCGCCGGTCCGACCGGCGGCGCCGGAGTGGCTGCGCCGGCGGGGCACTGGAGCTTAATTACCGCCTTAACCTTTTTCTTCGCCATGACTCATCGCTTGGGTTGCCGGTCCACCCTCGGGCCGACCTCTTCGTTTGCTCCAGCCGGGGTACGAGAATCTGCGGGCCGGAATCGCCGCTGAAGGTGATTACGGTTACCTTCAACGCAGGGAGGATGCCAGACTTATCCTCCAAAATAATCTTCTAAAGAAAGTTAGGCTGCCTACGTCTTCAGAAGCGGATCTATGTCAATCTCGACCAGGGTAGCCCGCCCGAAGACGGTAACGGCGACACGGACCTTGTGGCGGTCCGCCATGACCTCCTTGATCACTCCATCGAAGTTGGCGAAGGGTCCGTCAATGATCCTGACCGGGTCGCCTTCGTCGAAGGGGATGTCCCTGACACGCTCGGTTTTGGATTCCTCGGTGAAGAGGATGCGTGCCACCTCGTCGTCGTCCAGGGGTGCGGGGTCACGCCGTCCGCCGACGAAACCCCTCACTCCGGGTGTGGTGATGACGATGTTGGTCACCGCGATGAAGTCACGGTCGTCGGCCTTCTCCAGATCGTGATCCCGGCCGACCATCTGGAAGATGACGTAGCCGGGGAAATAGGGCCGCGAGGTTTTGGTGCTGCGCCCGCTGCGCTGAACGACGACGTCCTCCGAGGGAACCACGACGTATCCGAAAAGATGGGGGCTGTCGGATAGCTCGATCCTCCGTTTGAGGTTGCCCATCACCTTCTTCTCGTGGCCCGAGTAGACGTAGACGGCATACCAGTAGAGCTTCTTGCCCCCGGAGGTATGTGTGGGCGGAGCGGTGTCCTCATCGGTCTCCTCGACCGCGTCGGACTCCATCTCCTCCTCGATCGGTCTTTTCGTTTCGCCCTTCATCTCTTCTCTACCGTAGGCTCAGGATCCAGTCTATCAGCTTGGACAGCCCGAAGTCGAACACCCCGATGATGATGGCCAGAAAGGCGCTCATGACGACGATGACCATGGTGGAGGAGACCACCTCGCGCCGGTTGGGCCAGGTAACCTTGGAGAGCTCGACACGAGTCTCACGCAGATACTTCTTGATTTTCTCAAACATAATTGGTTCGGGCGCTAAAACGCCCTCCGCGCCGGGTGGGATCGAAATGGCAGGCCAGGAGGGATTCGAACCCCCAACCCGCGGATTTGGAGTCCGCTGCTCTACCAGTTAGAGCTACTGGCCTTCTACGACGGCGCTTCCCGCTAGGGCTTGGCTTCGCGGTGGATCGTCCGCTCGCGGTCCCACGGGCAGTATTTCTTTAACTCCATCTTGCCCTGATGCTTCCTCTTGTTCTTCGTGATGGTGTAGTTCTTCCGCTTGCACTTGGTGCACTGCAGGGCGATGATGTCGCGGTTCGAGGCCATGCTGATTAAACTCTGAGGTTACGCCCGGCCCTGAGCCCCGGCCGTTACAATAATGGAGCCCTCGACCAGACTTGAACTGGTGACCACCTGCTTACCATGCAGGTGCTCTACCAACTGAGCTACGAGGGCTTAGCAATTCCACCTGAACCCCTCGGCCACCCAGGAGGGGTTCCCGGGCCACTCCCACAGGGGGCAGATTATACTAAAGCCGGTGAAGCCCGTGCAACCTTTTTCGTACCTGGAGCGAGGTGGTAAGACCACTCCAAGCCTCGCGGCTCACCGTTAACACCGCTCGAACACCCATCCACGCGTTTGAACTTCCTCTAACGTTGGAGCGGGAAACGGGGTGGTAAGACCACTCCAAGCCTCGCGGCTCACCGTTAACCCGTTCGAACACTCGTCTCCGCGGATTAACTCCCTTAAACCTTGGAGCGGGAAACGGGAATCGAACCCGCGACCCTCAGCTTGGAAGGCTGATGCTCTACCAATTGAGCTATTCCCGCTGAGTTAGTTGCGGCTTCTCGCTTTAATTTCCTCGTTCCGAAGGGGCACCGCTCGCAGGGTATGTTTTCAACGAACGATGATATTCCCGTGGGGCTGACGGTGGCGGCTAGCTCCTACTGTTTTCGATTCCAAAGTGGCGCCCCTCGCGGCGGTTGTTTGCAGATTAATTAAACCTCTCCCCGCGGAGCTGCGATCCAACGCGCTGCGTCGGACATTGTCCCGGTCGTTGTAGAGGCAAGCGACCAACGGGAACTATTAGTTACGCACCGCTGGCGGCGGTTGTTCTTGAGTTTATAAACCTCTCGTCGCGGAGCTGCGATCCAACGCGCTGCGTTGGTGGCGGGGGAAGGATTCGAACCTTCGAAGGCATTCACCGACAGATTGACAGTCTGTTCCCTTTGACCGCTCGGGAACCCCGCCCCGGACGGCGCATTATACTCAAAAGGAGCGGGTAAAATCAAGGGTTTATTCGCTGGAGCCGAAGGTCGGATTCGAACCGACGACCACCCGCTTACAAGGCGGGAGCTCTGACCGACTGAGCTACTTCGGCGCCTCGGGGCGCAAGGAATGTAGCTCAACGGCGCGGAAGATGCAAGGGTAGTCGAACCAGGTCGCCCCAACCTTTAATAAAACGACTGTAAAAAACCACCCGTTAGGGATGGTTCTCGATTTGGTCAACCTCCACATTCCGCTTACCACTTCGGTTCCTCCTCCACGGCGTAGGTGGTGCCACAGTAGGGGCAATTCACGTGCACCGCGCCGGCCTTGACCGTGACGCTCGACTTATCCAGGGACGCGCCGCAGCTCTCGCACTTCAGCCGCTCGAGGTGCACGTCGCCGGTGAGGTCTATCTTCTGGTGAATGGTGACCTCTCCGGCCTCTTCCCGCTTCTTCTTGGCGGCCCAGCGTACAGTCAGAGCCAGCACCACGACGCCGATCCCCAGGGTGCCGATCCCACCGAAGAGCCGGGTGTAAACGTACTTGTCGTAAGGGCCGAAGGCGCTCCAGATGAAGATGACGCCAAAGAAGATCAGCACCAAGGCGAGTACGAAGCCGACGTACTTCACGGTTCACCTCTGGAACGACCGGGGACACGCGGCCAGCTCATTGGAAAAACGCTAAAATGACGGTGATTAACCGGCTTTACCCCATCGAGATGGTAACACAACGACCGTAACAAAGGGCAGGGGCGACCGTTCAAGGTCGCCCGCGGTTTCCCTCTCCCCGTGGGAGAGGGACAAAGGGTGAGGGTTGCCTTAGAAATAACGGATGGGTCCAAAGACCTGCCCTTACGTCACGAATCGTAACCTTTGGCCGTAGGGGCCGACCTTTAGGTCGGACCGCGGGCGGGTCTAAAGACCCGCCCCTACATCATCGCATCTGCAAGGCGCGTCACAGCGACTTCAAGGCCTCGCGGACGATCTCCAATCCACGATCCGCTTGGGCGAGCGTCAGATTGAGCGGGGGTCGAAATCGGACGGAGCGCGGCCCGCAGGTGATGGCGAAGAGACCGCGGTCGTACATCGCCCGCCAGGCCCGGTCGCGCAGCCGGGAGTCGGGGAGGTCGAAGGCTATCATCAGCCCCGCCCCCCGCGCCCCGGTGCCCGGCGTACCGTCGAGGGCGCCGTAGAGCCCCTGGAGGAGGTGGGCGCCCACCTTGGCGGCGTTCTCCACCAGGCGCTCCTCCTCGATCACCTCGAGATAGGCCTGGCAGCGCACCATGTCAACCAGGTTGCCGCCGAAGGTGGAGTTGAGGCGGCTCGAGCCGGGGACCGTCCCGTCGGGGGCCGTCTCGTCGGAGAAGACGTGGTACTTAACCCGCTCTATCTTGTCGCCGACCATGATCCCGCACACCTGGGTCTTCTTGCCGAAGCAGATGATGTCCGGCCGGACGCCGAGGTGCTCCGAGGCCCAGAATTTGCCCGTTAGACCGAAACCGGTCTGGACCTCGTCGTGGATCAGCATGGCGTCGGCCTCGTCGGCCAGCTCGCGCAGCTTCTGGTGGAACTCGGTGCGGAAATGACGGTCGCCGCCCTCGGCCTGGATCGGCTCGATGAGGATGGCGGCGACGCCGTGGGGGTGCATGGCAATGGCGGTTCGGATCTCCTCGACGGCATGATCCTCCTGCTCGGCGCAGAGCTCCCAGCGCTCGGGCTCGGGCAGGTTGAAGTTGATTCCCGGGGAGCTGATACGGGGCCAGGGGAATTTCGGGTAGTACTTGTACTTGCGCTGGTCGGCGGTGTTGGTGACCGAGAGGGTGTAGCCGGTGCGCCCGTGGAAGGCCTGCTTGAAATGGATGATCACCAGCTCGTTCTCGTGGGCCTGGGCCTCGGCGTCATCCTTCCAGATTCCGTCCTCCAGGTTGCGCCGGGTCTTGTAATCGAAGGCGGTCTTCATCGCGTTCTCCACCGCCAGGGCGCCGCCGGAGACCAGGAAGAGGTGCTTCATGTAATCCGGTATGGCGATCCGCGCCCAGGTCTCCACGAACTCCGCCATCTCCGTCGTGTAGACATCGGAGTTGGACGGCTTGTTCACCGCCACGCGGGCCAGTTTATTTAAGAAGTCCGGCGCGGTGAGCTTTGGGTGATTGTACCCGATGGGCGAGCTGGCGAAGCAGGTGAAGAAGTCGAGGAGCTCACGATCCTGGAGCTTGTCGTAGATGATCGCGCCCGTGGATTTCTCCAGGTCGAAGACGAGGTCGCCGTAGCCGTCGGCGAGCATGTGCTTGTCGAGGGCGGAGAGTACCTGATCGGGGGTGAGGGTGATGGACACGTCGACTCCTTTTTTAGAGATCGGCGCGTTGCCGAAGTGGAGATGGATGGGACGTAACTTATTGATATTTTACGGCTAAACCACCCAGTAATACGTTCAGCCGGGCCAAGTCTAACCTGACCTTTTTACCTTGTCAACCCCGCCGAAGGAGGGATTTACTTGCCACGTCTTTCTATTACAAAACGGACTCGATGGAGTCCGTTCATTCACAGATTGAGACCTTTGCGAAAGTCGCAATTCGCCGTAGGGGCGACCCTCTGTGGCCGCCCGCAGGAGGGGTAGCCACCCCTTACGTTTGGGTGCGCTCGCGGAGACAACCGCCGGGATTGCCGGTGGTTTACATCGCGGAGCCGGGGTCCAGCATCCGGCGCTGGCCCACCCCTATTAATTATACGTGTTTGAAGCAGGCGCTGGTCAATGTAAATTAAAAGGCTTTTCAGAGGTTTTTTATCAATACGCGTCGAGGGTATTCAGGAAGTCGAGACAGGCGTCTATGCGTTTCAGGGTCTCCTCCCGCCCCAACAAAACCACGGTCTCGAAGAGCCCGACGCCCACCGTACTTCCGGTGAGCGCCGCCCGGACCGGCTGGATGAGCTTGCCCAGGCCGACCCCCAGCTCCTCGGCCTTGGTGCGGAAGGCCTCTTCCAGGGCGTCATGCTCCAGGTGGGTGATCTCGATCAGACCCTTTGCGGTCTCCAGCCGCTCACCGACGCCCTCCTTACCGAGAACCTTCTTCACCGCCTTCTCGTCGTAGCCCTCGGGTGCGAGGTAGAAGGGGCGGACGTAGAAGGCGTAATCGCCGAGGAGCTTGGCCCGGTCGCCGATGCGTTCGATTACCTCCACCAGGCGATTCCAACCCTCCCCGCCCTCGGTTACCGTCAGATGCACAGCCCCCGCCTCGTGTAGGTGGGGCAGCGCCCGTCGCGCCCTCTCCTCGGGCGGCAGTCGGCGCAGGTGCTCCCCGTTGATGTGGCGGCACTTGTCGTAGTCGAAGACGGCGGCGGTGTTGGAGATGCGCTCCGTGGAAAAGGCCGCCACCAGCTCATCCAAGTTGTAAAGCTCCCGCTCGGTGCCCTCGTTCCACCCCAGGAGCGCCAGGTAGTTGACCAGCCCCTCGGGGAGGTAGCCCATGCGGCGGAACTCGGCGAGGGAGGTGGCCCCGTGGCGCTTGGAGAGCTTCTGGCGGTCGGCGCCCAGGATCATGGAGAGGTGGATGAAGACCGGCGGCTCGGCGCCCAGGGCCCGGTAGATAAGTATCTGCTTCGGGGTGTTGGAGATGTGGTCGTCGCCCCGCATCACGTGGGTGATCCCCATGGCGATGTCGTCCACGACCACGGTGAAGTTGTACAGGGGATGCCCCTTTTCGATGGACGGTCGCCGCCAGAGGATGAAATCGCCGATGTCGTCGTTGGAAAACGAGACGCGGCCCCGCTGGGTTGGCTCGACCCAGCTCGTCTCCCCTTTATCTACGGCGAAGCGCACCGCATGGGGCTCGCCGGCCTCGAGCCTGGCGTTGCGCTCCTCGACGGACTGCGCTCGGCAGCGTCCCGAGTAGCGGTACGCCTTCTTCTGTTTCTGGGCCTCCCGGCGCTCGGCCTCCAGCTCCTCGGGCGTGCAGAAACAGGGGTAGGCGGCGCCGGAGTCCAGGAGTCTCTTCACCGCCTCCCGGAAATGGCCGTACCGCTCGCTCTGGAGGTACGGACCGCAGGGGCCGCCCTTCTCCGGTCCCTCGTCCCAGTCCAACCCCAGCCACTGCAGGGCCTCGATGATCGCCCGGCGTGATTCGGGGGTGGAGCGCTCCACGTCGGTGTCCTCGATGCGCAAAATGTAGGAACCCCCCGTCCCGCGGGCAAGGAGGAAGTTGTAGAGGGCGGTGCGTACGTGGCCCAGGTGGAGATGCCCGGTGGGGCTCGGGGCGAAGCGGACTCTCAGTCTGTTGGTCATCTGATCCCTTACATCAAAGGGCGGGCCGCTGCCCGCCCTTCGCTGTTGAGTAACGGCGGACCGCCGGATTAGCCCTCCCGCTCCCGGGCCGCTTGCTCGGCCTCCTCGCGGCGACGGGCGAACTCCTCCAATATCTCATCGAGCCGATTGTCAACCTCGGCCTGGGCCGCCAGGGGCTCCACCCAGGCCCGATAAAAGGAGTTTTTGGAGGCGAGGATCATGTTCTGTCGGAGCTCCTCCAACTGTTGGCCGTAGGCCCGGGATGAGGGTTCGGTCACGCTCCCACCGCGGACTAGGTAGAATTTTTCCCGATCGCGGACAACCCCGGAGAGCTCACCGGGTGAGAGCTCGAAGGCGATTCTGGCCGCTTTGGGCGCCACACCCACCCCGGGGATGTTCCCGTCCCGTGTAATCTGATCGGCGGAGATGACCGCAAATCCCGCCTCTTCGGCGGCCCGGTCCAGGCCCACCTCCTCCGACCGCTCCAGGATCTCGTGGGCGAAGTTATCGGCCTTTTCACCGGCCTTCAGGTTGAGCACCTCGGCCTCCACCCTGCCACGGATCTCTTCGAGGGGGTAGGGCCTCGCCGGTACGCGTCCCGTCACGCGCAGGACGTAGAGGTCGCGCTTGAAGATGGCGTCGGGATCGGTGGGGTCCTGATGTGACCGGTGGATGATCCCGGAGACCTGCCCCGGCTTCAGGTCGAAGGCGATGTCGCGGAAGAGGTCGAAGTGACCGATCCTCTCGTCCATGATGATCGCGTCCTCGGCGAAGGGGCCCGCCTTGAGGATCTGGGTGTCGGGGATGAGAGAAGCGGCCTCCTCCAGGCTCTTGCCCTCGGAGAGCGCCTGGGAGAGTGTCTGGTAGAACTGGTCCGCGGCGCGCATCGCCTGGTCCATGCGGAGTTGATTCTCCAGCTCGTCCCGGACCTCTTCATAGGCCGGGATGTCTGATTCCCTCTGGATGACGTGCCAACCAAAGTCGGTCCTCACCGGCTCGGGGGTGAACTCCCCTACCTTCAGGGCATAGGCGGCCTTTTCGAACTCGGGGACCATCTCACCCGGAGAGAAGAAGCCCAGATCCTCGCTGATCACCTTAGGAGGCTCGGCGGTTGGATCCGCCGGCGCTTCCCGGGCGAACTCCGCGAAGAGAGCGTCGAAGTCCTCACCGGTGCTCAATCTTTCGATTACACCGACCGCCTTGGATTCGGCCGCGGCGATCCGGGCCTCGTCGGCCTCAGGGGGAATCATGAAGAGGATATGTCTGGCGTGGATCCGCCCGGCGGCGGCCTCATCGTCCTTCACCTGCTCGTAGTAGGCCCGTAGGCTCTCTTCGGAGAGCTCCACCTTGGCGTAGAGGTCGTCGAAGGGAATGGAGATGTAATCCACTGAGGCCTGGGCGGGAGCCATAAACTCCTCGGGGTGGTCCTCGTAGAACTCCTGTACCTCCCCCTCGGTGAGCTCGATCTCACCGATGAAGTCGCCGTAGGAGATGACAACGAAATCGGCGGAGGCGAACTGGTTCTGTTCAACGAACTCGGCGCGCACCATGGGTTCCGGGACGTAGACCGCGTCGAAGATTATCGAGTGGATCTTCTCGACCAGGAGCTGGCGCCCGAGCTGAGAGCGGTACTCCTCGTCGGTCGTCCCCTGCTCCCTCAGGAAATCGGAGTAGAGCCTCCGGCTGAAGGCGCCGTTCTCTTCTCGGAAGTAGGGCGCGGCTTCGATAGTCTGGCTGATCTCATACTCGGTGACCATCAGCCCCCACTCCTCGGCCTGCTGACGGACGGCGTAGTCCTCGATGAGGAGCCTGATCGCCTCCTGACTGGTGAGTTCGCGGAAGAGGGGCTCGACGGAGGAATCGTAGAAGCTGCCCATCCGGCTCCGCTCCCGGGCCACCTTCATCCGGAAGAGGCCCTCGGCCAACTGGTAGTATTCGTGCCAGGGCACCTCTTCGCCGTTTACGACCAGCACCACGGGCGCCTCCTGGCAGCCGACACCGCTGGCGCTGCCCATACCCCAGGCGAAGACGATGGTTCCCAAAAAGCCGATGATGGCGATCCAAAGGATCGGCTTCATCCTCTCGCGCATGGCGCGCATGACCATTGGTGAAACCTCCACGGGATAGAGCGCTCACCGGGGGCGTATTCTACCACAGGGGTCGGGGGGCGGCAAGGAAACACCATCCCTTGCCAGGGGGGTACACGAGGGGGAGGAAAATGGCGAAAGCTGTTGACTTTTATGGGGGTTAATGTTATTATGAAACCCTCTTAACCTATCCAGGCGCTCATAACCACTACCCCTCTAAGACCGGCTATGACCCTACGCGAAGGCAAGATCCGGAAGGTTTCCGTCGACGAGGAGATGCGCAGGAGTTACCTCTCCTACGCGATGAGCGTGATCGTCGGACGGGCCCTGCCCGACGTGCGCGACGGCCTCAAGCCGGTGCACCGTCGGCTGATCTACGCCATGCGGGGTCTGGGGCTGGTCTCGAGCAAGCCCCACCGCAAATCGGCCCGCATCATCGGCGAGGCCATGGGGAAGTACCACCCACACGGCGACCAGGCCCTCTACGACACCCTCGTCGGCCTGGCCCAGAAGTTCACCAGCCGCTACCCCCTCGTTGATCCCCAGGGTAACTTCGGCTCCCTCGACGGTGACTCCGCCGCGGCGATGCGC
>DAOVLG010000288.1 GCA_030631385.1 Candidatus Coatesiibacteriota bacterium
CATCTGGAGCGCGGCCTCACGGGCCAGGCGTCTTCGGGTCATCGTATCCCCCAAAATCTTCGCCCAACGGTAGCACAGACCCCCTGTACAAACAACCTCAACCCTGGTATCGTTGAATTTTAACTGGCTGAGGTCCCCCACGCCGATGAGAGATTCCCTCCCCCCCGAAAAGGTCTATCTCGACGCGGTGAACCGCCTCCTCACGGAGCGGTTCGGTTACCCATTGTCCCTGTCGCCGAAGAACATCGCGCAGATCAGGCGCTGGTACAGGGCCGGCATCCCCCTGGCGGCGGTGCTCGAGGGGGTGGCCCAGGCGCTGAACAGGAAGCGGGAGGGTCGGCTCACGCCCCTGTCTTACTGCATCAAGACGGTGAAGGTGGCGGCCAAACGGCGGAGCGCTCTGTAGGAAACTTTTTCCACCGAGGCGTCGTTAATGGGAGGGGAGGGACCCGCACGTCTTGACCCGGGAAGTATTTCGTGCTACTTATTAGGTGTTCGCACCGAAGGGGTTAACCCAAGGAGGCGTCATGAGCAGGCGGCTCATCGTGGTACTCGTTGTTCTCGCCGTACTCGCCATCGCCGCGCTGGCCGGCGCCGGCTTCACCGTTGACTCGAGCTGGGGCGGGATTAAGACTATCTTCGCCGGTCCCTAGGCCGGGCTATCTGGCTTTCTTTCCCGGCGCGTGAGCGTTGGAGAAAATAGTGTGCTGAGGGCGGCAGCTCAGGGTGCCGCCCATTTCTTTCAGCGGTATTGCCGTCATCGGAACTCGGGCGGGCGCAGAGGCCCGCCCCTACGTTGAAGCAGGGGTTAAAACCCCTTGTCTGATGTAGCGTCGCCCTTCTACGGGCGACCGGGTGATTAAATCGGCGGGGCGTAGAAGCCCCGCGTTACCCCTCTCACTAACCCTCTCCCCAGTGGGGCGAGGGGACAGATGATGAGACCGGAGATGGCGTTAAGACCGCAGGTGGGCCGGCGCTGAGGTGACGATCGCCCTTAGCTCGGCCTCCCCGCCCAGCTCGGCGTCGCGCTGGACGTAACCCAGCGAGACCAGGGCCGCCACGGCGTCGGAGCGGGTGGGGACGGCCGCCGGCACCGGCCGCTTCCTCGAGGTCATGGCCCGGGTGCTGGAGACCGATCTCGTTCATCTGGCGGCCATGGCCCTCGACGCGTCCCGTGGGGTGAGGATCAACAACATGTGCACCGTCTTCGCCGAGAGCGAGGTGGTGGGCCTCTTAGCCAGGGGCACCCCTCGGGAGGAGATCGCCCGGGGGCTTCATCGGGGTGTTGCCGAGCGGGTGGGCAACATGGCCAAGAGGGTGGGCCTGCACGGAGCGATTTACGCCTCCGGTGGGGTGGCGCACAACCCAGCCATCGTGGTCTCGCTCTCGGACTTCCTCGGGCGGGAGGTCGCGGTTATCGTCGATCCGCAGCTCAACGGCGCCTTCGGCGCGGCGCTGGTGGCCCTTGAAGGCGCGTGACCTCACCGGCGACTGGATCGCCTTCATTCTGTTGTACAATGACTTACACAGCCCCACCACCCTGCAAGACCTCAAGGCCATCTACTGGCCGGAAGAGTAACGTTAGAAAGAAAGGTGATTATCGTGCTAACGCAAAGATACATTATTGTGTTCTCCCTCTTGATAATCCTTCTGGGAGTTAGCTTCGCTGGTGACCTGACCACACTTTCCAGGGACGAGGCCACCGGTATTGCACAGGTTGTTGCTGATACTTTTTCAGAGCATACCGGAACTAGTTGGGTAGCTCTATCACCGGTTGAGGTTAAAGATGAATCAACTGGTGAGCTTATCGGCTACTTTTACCTTATCACCAACGTATTAGATGCTAGTGGAACAACCATAGAAGGGTTGGAGCATCAGGTGGAGATGGCTAATATCGACTACCCGTTATTGGGGAGACTGGAGGGAAGATTTAGCAGCAGAGAACAAGAAGATGCACATAATGATTTTCGCGCAGATTACTACACTTTATTACTTGCTTCGGAGTATGCAGAATACCCTATTATCAATTTTGAAAAAAACGGTTTTGAAATGAATCTCTTTACTGGGATAATGATCCATTGGCTTAATATGGAAATTCTGGATACAGATCCAACCAACTACAGTATAAGTGACATTACATATGTAATAAAATACGATGATTGGAATAACCATCTGAAATATTTAAAATACACAGTGGAAAGTCGCGTAAGTGATGAAGAATTAACCGTATTTGATGGTTTTTTTACTATACAGTATTACGGTTCTTTCGAGGTTATTTTAGATATATGGGAAAGCTTAAGAGACAAAGGCTTACTTAAATAGCCGCAGTTGAACGGGGCCTTCGGCGCGGCGCTGATCGCCGCGGACGGCTCCTGATCGAATCCTTTACGAATGAAAGCGCCCCGGGGGGCGCTTTACGTTGGGTTTTTTCCAGACTAGATTCGCTCGATGCTCATGGCCACCGCGTTGCCGCCGCCCAGGCAGAGGGTCGCCAGACCGGTCTTCGCGCCGCGGTCCTCCATGGCGTAGATGAGGGTGGTCAGGACGCGGGCGCCGCTCGCGCCGATGGGGTGACCCAGCGCCACCGAGCCGCCGTTGACGTTGACCCGGTCCCAATCCCAACCGAGCTCCTTGCCGTCGGCCAGGACCTGGGCGCTGAAGGCCTCGTTGATCTCGATGAGGTCGTAGTCGCCGATCTTGGCACCGGTGAGATCCATCAGTTTTTTCACGGCCACGATGGGGGCGTAGAAGAGCTCCTTGGGCGGGGTGCCGCCGGTGGCGTAGCCGGTGATGCGAGCCTGGGGCTTCACACCCAGCTCCTTGGCCTTTTCCGTGGAGAGGACGATCATGGCCGAGGCGGCGTCGTTGAGACCGGGGGCGTTACCGGCGGTGATGGTGCCGTCCTTGGTGAAGGCGGGGCGCAGCCGGGCCAGCTTCTCCGCGCTGGAGCCATCGCGCGGGCCCTCGTCGGTGTCGAAGAGGATCGGGTCGGCTTTGCGCTGGGGCACGCTGACCGGTACGATCTCGGCCTTGAACCGGCCCTCTTTGATCGCGGCGATGGCTTTCTGGTGGCTGCCAGCCGCCCATTCATCCTGCTCCTCGCGGGAGATGCCCGACCTCTCGGCGGTCCAGTCGCCGATTGCGCCCATGTGCTGATCCTCGAAGACGCACCAGAGGCCGTCGTGGATCATCCCGTCCACCATCTTGAGATCGCCGAACTTCTGGCCGGAGCGGCCTTTGAAGAAGTAGTGGGGCACGTTGGACATGGATTCCAGGCC
>DAOVLG010000419.1 GCA_030631385.1 Candidatus Coatesiibacteriota bacterium
ACGAGGTTTCCTGGGACGCCTCCACGCTGCCCCCCGGTGTCTATTTCGTCCTGCTGGACACCGATTCGGGCCGGGCCCACCGGCGCCTCGTCATCGCGCGGTAAGATGACCCCCCTCCCCCCTCTGGGGGGAGGGGTGGGGAGGGGGGCATAGACGGCGGCCCGCAGAGGATATTCATCCTACGGGGCCGCCCTACATATGGCAGAGGGCCGGGGTGAGGGTCGCCTTGTGTCCCCTCTCCCTTTTAGGGAGAGGGTTAGGGTGAGGGTCGGGGTTTGGAATGTGATAACTGGCGTTATTGGCGGGCGGGTGTTCTCGCCCGCCCCTACGGCCATCGAGAGTAAAAGGAATGGGTCGCCGGGAGGTGGCCCTTGACGCTTTTATCTTTTTTGTCTATATTACCGTCAGGCGCTTTGTATCCTTTAAGGAGATGTCATGAAAAGGCTGTTTTTGATACTCGTCCTACTGCTGGTGTCTGCTTCAATGGCCGATGTGCTGGGTCAGCGGACGTACCGGGGATACGATGATGAGGGGAACTACACGCTCAGCACCGAAAGGCAACTCCTTCCGGGCGATGCCTTCACCGAAGCCGACTACCTCCCCCCGCTGCCGGACTGCGGCCTGCTCTGGCACTACAACACCCCCATACACTGGATTCACTATGCCCAGATTGGCGACGACGTACAACACCTCTTCGCCGGGAGCATGACGGGCAGCGAGGATGTTCTGGGCTTCTCGATGTTCAAAATGAACGGAGACGGCGAGCCCGCGTGGCGGCATTTTGAGGAGAGAGGAAGATACGCCGTCTGCGCCGCCCGGGACGCCGATATCTTCTACGGCGGCTTCGTCACCCATTATCCTTTTGAGGATACGTTTAGGATATTCAAGTTCCACGCCCTGTCACGGACGCCGGATTGGACCTACGACGCCCTTGCCGACGGTTTCTACCCCTGCAACGTATTCTATTCCATGTACCCGAACACCCTCAGCTGCTCGGATGACGGCTCGGTCATGTCCTTGATGGCGAGCGACGGCGACTCGATGGCGATCCTCTTTTTCGGGCCGGACTCCCCGGAGCCCTTTCAGGTGTATGAGGATGAGGATGCCCCGCTTGCCCCCTGGGGCGGGGGGCCCTGGCGGACCTACCTGACCCCGGACGGGTCCATGTGCATCTTCGGCAGCGAGGGTATCTATTACTTCCTCGATGTGGAGAGCTGCACGGTGGAGCGTACCTGGGATCCCCCTCCCAGCTTTTGGCTGTGTGGTATGAGTCCGGACGGTTCTGTCTTCGTCAGGAGTTATTCCGGTAGGTACTCGCCGATATGCGTTTACCGGTGGGACGGCGACGAATACGAGTTCCTGTGGTCGTACGATTTACCGGGCGTCAACAGAGCCATGACGTCCGACATCTCCCGGGACAACCAGCGCATCGTCGTCGGCTGGACCCACGCGGATATCAACCAGATAGTGCTCACCGGCTTCGATATTGACGACCCTACGCCGGTGTGGACTTACGAGAGCGAGATCTACAGGGACGAATACGACAACAACTACTGCACAGACATCGAGCTGTCCGCCGACGGGGAGTGGGTAGTCGTCGGCACCAGGGGCATATCGGACTCCGGACCTCCCGAGACGTGGGTCTTCAAGTTTTCCGATCCCGAGGAGCCCGCGTTCACGATTGACAACCGAGGGACCGTGATGAACGTGGACATCACGCCCGGCGGCGGCTACATGGCCAGCGTATCCAAATCCGTTAACCAGGGGAGTTCCTGGGGCGACTGCGATATCTACGCCGCCTACCTGGACCCGGCGGCGGACCTGACGCCCCTTTCGTTCACCGCCGAGGCGATTGACGAGGGTGTGCTGGTCCGCTGGGAGGTGGAAAACGGGCGCGGTGTGAGGCTGCGGCGCTCGTCGGGGAATACGGCGGGAAGCGGCTCTTTGAACGAGGATTTCCTGCCGCTTACCGGGGCCTATCTGGACCTCGATGTAGAGGCTGTTCGAACCTACCGGTACTACCTGCGGGTTTACACCGACGACGCCCTCTTCCGCGAGTTCGGCCCGGTGGAGGTCGAGTACGTACCACCCGTGGATGAGCTTGCCCTCTTCGCCCCCTATCCCAACCCCGTTACAATGGCC
>DAOVLG010000140.1 GCA_030631385.1 Candidatus Coatesiibacteriota bacterium
ATCGTTCGCGGGAAATTATTATCAAATTAAGACACTAGTAAAAGTCGCAATTTCCCGTAGGGGCGACCCTTCTGCTTCTCGCCCGCGGGCGGGGGCGGAGCCCCGCCCCTACGAATCTAATTTAACCGTTTTCTTCGTCCGAGGCGACAACTTCTTTGAGCGTTAAGGTGAACACATGCCTGGTCCTATCTGCCATATTTATGAGGAACTTGCACCTTCTTATCGGTCCGTTTACTAAGGGTGATCGGTAACTAAATTAAGCGGGGATTTTTCCCCCTATATCCTCGAGGTTTTTTCGGTGAAGGTCGCCATCACCGGGCCCGACGGCCTCCTGGGGACGGAGCTGGTCCGGGAGTGCCTCACCTCCGGCGCCAGTGTCGCCCCGCTGCTCGAGGCCGAGGTTGACATAACCGACGCGGCGGCCGTCCGGAAGTGTATCGGGCGGGTCTCGCCGGAGCTGGTGATCCATACCGCCGCCTTCACCGCCGTTGACGACGCCGAGGGCGAGGCCGACCGGGCTTACGCGGTGAACGCCTACGGCACCTTCCACGTCTGCCGCGCCGCCGCCCTGGTGGGCGCCCGGGTGATCTACATCTCCACCGACTACGTCTTCGACGGCGGGGCCGAACGCCCCTACCGTCCCGACGACGAGCCGAAGCCCCTCCAGGTCTACGGGCGTTCGAAGCTGGCCGGCGAGCTATACGTCCGGCAGAACACGCCCGGCGGCCTCATCGTGCGCACCGGTTCCCTCTACGGTCCCGGCGGCGCCGGCTTTCCGGATAAGCTGTGCGGGCGCGCCGCGGACGGCGATCCGCTCAAGGTCGTCAACGATCAGTGGTGCAGTCCGACTCTGACCAACGACCTGGCCAAGGCCATCCTCGCCCTGGCCGACAAGGTCGCCTCCGGCGTTTACCATCTGACCAACCCGGGCTCGGTCACCTGGTACTCCTACGCCCTCCGCCTGGTCGAGGGGCTGGGGTTGCCCAACGAGGTGGAGCCGGTGAGCGCGGAGGGGTTCTCCGCCCCGGCGGTCCGTCCCCGCCGGGCTGAGCTCGACTGCTCCGCCGCCGCCGAGGAGGGGGTGGTGATGCGTCCCTGGACCGAGGCGCTGGCCGATTATCTGGCCCGGTGCGGCGGACGGTTGCGCCGGAGCGCCGGGCTGGATGAAGAATCGCCTTCGACCTAACCGGAGGATCCCGTGGAGGAGCTTAGGGGCTACGCGGCGCGGGTGAGGGGACTGGTCAACGGACGCCTGTTGGAGCTTGCCGCCACCGCCGATCCCCGGTGCGCCAAGCCCCACGCCGCCGTCCGCCACACGATCAGGGCCGGAGGCAAACGGCTGCGCCCCGTGCTCTTCTTCGCCTCCTGCGAGCTGTGCGGGACGAAGCCGGAGCGGTTCCTCGACGTGGCCTGCGCCATCGAGCTGGTGCACACCGCCAGTCTGGTCCTAGACGATCTTCCCTCCATGGACGACGCCCGCCTGCGTCGCGGCCGCCCAACCCTCCACGTGATCTACGATGAGGCGACGGCGGTCCTGGCCGCGGTGGCCGAGCTCATGGCGGCCTTCGAGCTCATCGCCCGCTGTCCGGGCATCCGGCGCGACTCTCTGGCCCGCTCACTGGCCGCCGAGCTGGCCCGCGCCGTGGGGATAGACGAGATGATCTCCGGCCAGCAGCTCGACCTGGACTCGGTGGGAAAGAGCCTCTCCATGGACGAGATGGAGTTCATCCACGCCGCCAAGACCGGCGCCCTCTTCATGGCCACCGCCCGCATGGGGGCCGTGACCGCCGGGGCCTCTGAGCCCGAGATCGAGGCCCTCGAGGCCTACGCGAAGAACCTGGGGCTCTCGTTCCAGATCGTGGACGACATCCTGGACGTCACCGCCACCGAGGAGGAGCTGGGCAAGGACGTGGGCAAGGACGAGGACAAGCCCACCTTCGTCCACCTCTTCGGCCTGGAGACGAGCCGGACCGTGGCCGGGGAGCTGGTCGCCACCGCCAAGAGCGCCCTCGGCGTCTTCCGGCGCGACACCACCGTCCTTCGTCAACTGGCCGATTTCGTCCTGGAGCGCAAATCTTGACACCGCGACGTTTCGCTGTTATGTTGTGCTAGTGGTGATGACGGCGTGGACCGGACAGGTTACAGGTCAGGTTAATGGAACCGACCGTCTCCCGCCGACGTTACTAAAGAGGTCAGCGATCAACCCCGAGGGCGATGGCGTCCGGCGGGTTCTCGGGCGCGGCCGGAAAACGCCGCCGTCATAACGGAGGATTCCCATGAAGAAGGCAATCGTTCCAGCGATCATCCTCGTCCTTTTTGCCGGTCTGAACTGCGATCTGTTCAGGATCCCCACGAACGGCAATGGCAACGGCAACGGCTGGAAGCCGCTTACCACCCCCCGGGGCGTAATCGAGAACATCGCGTGGTGCTACAACAACGCCAGCCTGGAATGGTATGTCACCCTCCTGGACAAGGATAACTTCGTCTTCTACTTTGCCGACTCGGACGTGCGGGACCACGGCCTGCCGCCATCCTGGACGTACGATTGGGAGATTGGTGCTACCGAGAAGCTCTTCAATGCGGTGGGCGCCGCAAACATTGACCTGACGCTCAATTTCGAAAATTGCTACCCCATCGAGCCCGATCCCGGCGTCACCACGTTCAGAATCAATGGCGTCGACTATTATCTGCGCGTGATTACCATTGAAACAATATACCAAGCAGATTACCTCGCCAATTTCGAGCTCAACAAGTTCCAGGATGAAACCGGATTGATGCGCTGGTGGCTCACCCGGTGGTGGGATATTGTGACTTAACGGTTTAACCCTGTAAAAAGACGGCCCGCGTGGGCCGTTTTTATTAGATTAATTAAAAATGCCTACTTTGGTCTGTTGACAAAAGAGGGCAGCACCGTCAAATTAAATGTATGAGTCTTTGGTCCTTTCGTAGGGCGGGGTTTCCCAACCCCGCCACCGCTTTTAAGATTATTATGCCTTTTCGGCGGGGATTCAATCCCCGCCCTACATTTACGGAGCCAAACGCGGCGGCCTCACGCAATACAAAAAAGACAAGGGGTTTCAACCCCTTGTTTCAACGTAGGGGCGGGGCAACGCAGGGCGTTGCATCCCAGTTACGCTTAGAAGATCGTTTATATATCGAGTGTTTATCTCCGCGAGCGCACCCAAACTGTATGGCTGGCCTCTATAATCCGCCCGCCCGCACTTTATACGGGTTCGGTGGGTGGGTTTCAGTTGGCGATGTCCCACCACTTCCAGAGCCACCACCGCGGCTGGCCCTTCCAGAGGCCGTTCTTCCGTGTGCGGAAGTTGGCGAAGCCGTCGGCCTGGTACGTCATGTCCCCCGTGACGACGCTGAGGTAATAGTCCACTCCGTTCAGGTCCCACACCTCGTCATCCGGCCCCGGCTCCCGGTAATCCTCGATGGTCATCGTCAGCTTTATGGCGCCGTCGTCCACCGAATCGAAGAGGTTCCGGGTGGCCTCGATCTCCTCGTCGTAGCCCCAGGAGGACGGGGTGCCGTAATCCTGAATGTCCCTCGGGTCGAAGTAGAAGGTGAAGTCCGGGTCGAGCATGTCAATGTAGAAGTTCAGGTCCTGGTAGTTGTAGGCCCACTCGATTCCACGGACGACCCCCTCGGGACTCACGGGGTCGGGCGGCGGAACCGGCGGTCTTTCGGGCGGCGGGTCCCAGAAGCAGCCCGCGCTCAACAGAAATATCAGCGCTGTGAGGATTAATACCGGTCGGCCCGTCCCGCGTCGCATGGCGCCTCCTTCGGTTTGCAGTCTTTTGTAACTATTTCTTCGACGAAGGGAATAGGCGCTAGAGGGCAAGGGGCCTCCGTTAGTAGTGAAGTTCGGGACGCTCGAAGCCGCGCAGCTCCAGCAGCCGCCAGCGGGGGTAGCCTTCACCGGTCTTGACGGTGTGGAAGTCGGCGCGGTAGCTGGCCTGGTAAATAGTGTCTTCGAGTACAACCCGGAGAATGTATTCGACGTTCGGGATCAGCCACTCGTCGTCGTCGGGTCCGGGGCTCTCGTAACCGCTCAGATCGAGGTCGAGGTCTATATCACCCTCGTCGCAGGCGTCGCAGAGGTCGGCGAAGCGGGCCAGCTCCTCCTCGCGGCCCCACTCCACCGGGGTTTCGTCTTCATCGAAGTACCCCTGATCGGGGAAGAGGATGTACACAAAATCGGGGTCCAGGATTTCCGCGTACAGCTCCTGATCCTGATGGTTGTAACACCACTCGAAGGCCTCCAGGAGGCCGAGCGGCGTATCGGTATCGGGGGGGTCGCCGTCCGGCGCGCCGGGCATGATGCACCCGGTGCCGAGGAGGATTGACATGAGGAGGAGCGGGATAAGTAAAGATAGTCCCGTGCCGGGTTTCATGGCGCCTCCCTTTTGCTTTTCGCCTCTGTCTAACCAATCTATCTATACCGATTTGGGCGAAGAGACGAGGCGCTCAGGACACGGGGCCTCCGGGGCGGGTGTCAGGGGGATGGGAGGAGTTAGAGCTTTTGCTTATAGGATACGCTCACCGGACGGAATTGGTGCCCTCAGCCGTGGTGGGGTTCGGCGACGGTGTCGGCGCCGGTCTTTCGTAAAAGCAGGATGGCCAGCGCCGCCAGCGCCGACGTCGCGGCCAGGAGCAGAAAGACGTTCGCCAGGCCCGTGTTCTCGGCCACCCAGCCCCCGATGGACCCGGCCAGGGAGCCGAAGCCGAAGTTGACCGCGCTGGCGAGGCCGTAGCCCTTGCCCCGGTGCCGCGCCGGCATGAGCCGCCCGATCAGGCTGTTGGTGATCGGCTGGGTGGAGAAGACCGCCGCCGCCATACCCGTGGAGATAAAAAGGGTCCACCATCCTCCGGCGAAGCGCCCGCCCAACGCCGCCAGGCAGGCTGCCGACGCCAGCCAGGAGGCCGAGCGGAGCGGCTTTCTCATCTCGGTGATGAATCCCCCGGAGAACTGACCGAGAACCCCGCCCAACAGCATCACCCCCGTGGCCAGGTTCCCCAGCACCTCCCCGGTGATTCCGCCGAGGTGCAGGTTTTCCGCGAAGTAGAGCGGCATGAAGACCACCAGCCCGCGGTAGCTGAATCCAAGGAGCGCCATGACCGCCAGGGCCAGCGTCACCTGGAGGGCGCGCCCGCCGGGCCGCTTCTGGATGTCCTCCCCGGGCGCCGTGTGGGGCTCGGCCAGCGCGAGCCTGCGCACGCCGCCGAGCTGGTAGGCCAGAACGATCACCCCCAGGCCGGCGTAGAGGCCGAAGAGGTGCGGCCAGCCGGCGACGGCCAGTATCCCGGCGCCGATGAAGTTGCCCGAGGCCAGACCCACGCTCCCCGCGATGCCGTGGTAGCCCATCCCCCGTCCGTCCCGCTTCAGGTTGGCGCTGATGAGGGTCAGGCCCGAGGGGTGGTAGAGCCCGGCGGCCAGGCCCATCAGTCCAACGCCCACGGCCAGCAGCCAGAGGCTGGTCGAAAACGCTACTATCACAGAACCCAGCACCAGACCGCCGATGCACAACCGGAGCGTCCGGCGCGCGCCGATTTTATCCACCAAAAAACCGGCCGGGAGCGCTCCCAGGCCGAAGCCCAAAAAGGCCAGGTTGGCCAACAGGCCGTATTCGAAGTCGTCCAGACCGAACTGCGCCTTGAGGAGCACCGCCGAGGCGGGGAGCGCCAGCATGGCCGCGTGGACGACCCAGTGGGAGCCCGCGGTGAGGGTGATGACCCGGCGTTCG
>DAOVLG010000070.1 GCA_030631385.1 Candidatus Coatesiibacteriota bacterium
CCTGCCTCCGGCGTCGGCTTCTGGGCTTCGCCCACCGCAATCCCTTTCCCTTCCAGAGGAACACCCCCGACCGGGCGCCGGGGTTGACGAAGACCAGCTCCCGCTCCTCCCCATGGTGGCTGGAGACGAACACCACCGCCGCCCCTCTGCGAAGCTCATCCTCCAGGTTGGTGTTGGTCTCGCGGTCAACGGCGTCCAGGATGACGACGTCTATCACCTTCGCACCCTCGAGAAAGGGTCGCCAAAGGGAGAGGTAGGAGGCTAGGGTGAGACCGTCGTACATGGGAAGGGAAATTGTAGCACAGCCGCCGGGATCGGCACCATTTTTGCTGCTTCAATCGAGCGGCACCCCGCGAGGCATAGGGTAGAATGTCGTTGTCCACCCCCAGCTTCTGCTATAATCTGACCCTGTCCTCAACCCTTTAGAAAACGGTAATCAGATGAAGCTCCGAGAGATTATAAAAAAGACCTCGCGCCTGACCCTCTTCGGCATCTTGGCGTGCTACGCCTACACCGCCTTCTACTTCACCAGCCACCTGGTCTTCGGGGACAGCAACATTGTCTGGGGCCTCCTGGGTGATGGACCACACCACGCCATCCTCTTCATTGTGGGGGTCCTGTTCCTCTTCCCCATAATCGGGGCCCCGGCCTCGTTCATCACCGGTCTGGTCTCCACCCTCGTCACTGATAGGATAAAGGGCCTTAACGAAGCCCGGCGCGAGCACATCGGACTCATCGCCGTGGCCCTGGTGACCACCGGCGTACTGGGGTTGCCGCCGATCCTGGGGCAGCTCTTCGGCCACCTTCGCACCCTGCTGGGCCTTCTCGTGGCTCTCTGTATCGGGGCGGTCCTGGTCTTCGGCGCGATCAAGCTGCCCAGGATCGAGCTCTGGGCCCGCCGCATCGCCGGGGGTCTCCTCGGGCTGGCGACGCTGCTCTTCACCTTTTTCTACCTCTTCGCCCTTGGTAATTTTGCGTACACCGAGCAATCCGAGAACCTCCCGGGTCCCAACGTCCTCATCATCCTCTCCGATGCCCACCGCGCCGATATCGCCTCCACCTTCGGCGGCGATGTGCCCACGCCCAACCTCGATCGCCTGGCCGCGAGGGGGGTGCGCTTCAACCGTTGCTACTCGACCAGCAACTGGACCGTTCCCGCCGTCGCGTCGCTCTTCACCGGCACCTCCCACGCCGTACACGGCGTGGACGGCTTCCGCCCGCTCTCAGACACCCTCCCCACCCTGCAGGGGCTGCTGGGGCGCGAGGGGTACCGCTGCTGGGGTCTGTTCTGCAACACGGCCATCAACCCGCGCACCAACCTCTTTGCCGACTTCTCAACCTACGCCAACTACAGCATCTTCCGCACCCCGGCGCTGGGGGTCATGAGTAACAAGACCGGACCTCTGTACGCCAGGTACTCCTTCCTTCTGACCCGTCTCTTCCTGCGCGCCGACGTGCAACACATCAAGACCATCACCCCGGAGCTGGCGGTGGAGCTCAGCGCCCAGCTCAGGCCCGCTGGAGGGACCTTCGCCTACATCCACCTCTACGACCCGCACCTGCCCTATGCCCCACCGGACCGGTTCGTACCCGAGGGTGCCTACGACGGCCCGATGGGAAGGAGGCTTGGCAACGATTTCGCCGGCGTGATCAAACGGAGAGGCCCCGACGCGATCCACGGCGAGGATCGCCGGATGATCATCGAGCTGTACCGGGGCGAGGTTCGCTACGAGGACGAGATCATCGGCAGGATCCTGGACACCCTGGAGGAGACCGGGGCGATCGAAAACACCGCCGTCTTCTTCGTGGCCGATCACGGCGAGGAGCTCTGGGACCACGGCGACTGGGGCCACGGTCAGACCATGTACGACGAGGTCGTGCGGGTCCCGCTCATCGCCTCCTGGCCCGGGGTTCTGCCCGAAGGCAAAGTTCGCGACGACCGGGTGAGCATCGGCGACATCTTCCCCACCGTCCTGGACACCCTGGGCATCGTGTACGACTCAGGGCCCCTCGCCGCCCGTTCACTACTCCTCCCGCCCGACCCCGAACGGGTGATCTTCTCCGAGCACAACGACCCGGACCTCGTCCGGATTGACCGGCCCATCCACCAGATCACCGTCCACGCCCCCGAGGGATCGTTGATCCTGGACCGCGATACCGGCGATGTATCCTACTTCCTGCCCGAGGATGTGACCCAACGGCGTGAGGTGGGGGATGAGTATCCCGAGAGGCGGGATTACCTCCTCGGACTGATCGAGGAGTACGACGCCGAGCAAACCGCGCTGTGCGAGGTTTACAACCCCAGGACGGGCGGACTGAGCGCCGAAGCCACCGCCGCCCAGCTCGAGAATCTGCGCGCCATCGGCTATCTACAGTAAGGCCTACCCTGTCTGCCGTTCCTTCCGTATGAGGCGATGAAACTCACCGTCGGCTACCTCCAGCTCGAACCCCGTCCGGGTGATCCGGAGCACAACCGGCGGCGGATCGTCGAGCTGCTCTCACCCCACCGGGCCGACCTCATCGTTCTACCGGAGCTGTCCACCAGCGGTTACTGCCTGGAGTCTGCGGAGATGCGCGCCGTTGCCGAGCCCGCCAACGGTCCGACCGCCCATTTGCTGGAGGAGTTGGCCCGGGAGACGGGAACGCATTACGTCGTCGGCTTCCCCGAATTCGATGGGGAAAGGCTGTACAACTGCATCATCCTCGTCGGACCCTCAGGCCTGCTGACGAAGTACCGCAAGATCCATCTCTTCGGCTTCGAGCCCGAGGTGTTCACCCCGGGGGATCGGGAACCTGAACCGGTAGATTTCAAGGGCACCAGGCTGGGGTTGATGATCTGCTTCGACTGGATCTATCCCGAGGTGGCGAGGATCCTCGCCCTCCGGGGGGCGACGGTTCTCTGTCACCCTTCCAACCTGGTACTGCCACACTGTCCCGATGCCATGATCACCCGTTGCCTGGAAAACCGCGTCTTCGCCGTCACCACCAACCGTGTCGGCGAGGAGGACCGGCGGGGGGAATCGGTACGATTCACCGGCATGAGTCAGGTTGTCACGCCCTCGGGCGAGGTGCTTGGACGGGCCGGCGACGAGGAAGAGCGGGTCTTTATCACCGAAATTGAAACAGAGCAGGCCGAGAACAAGGTGGTGCAGGGCAACGACATCTTCGCCATGCGACGGCCCCGGCTGTACCGAAGGCTGTGCGAGTAAGGGTGCAGAAAGGCGGCCGTTGGGACCGCCTCTTTCGTATCCAGAACGGGTTAGTAAAGGAGGGACTCGACCCCCAGCCAGATCGTCCGAACACTGAGTCCGCTGATTACTATCCCCACAATAATCATCAACGCCTTCGCCGGAACCTTCTTGCAGAGCCAAGCCGCGAACGGGGCGGCGACCACACCGCCGATCAAAAGACCGAGGATGATCCGCCAGTAACCGATCCCCATCACGGCGAAGAAGGTTGCCGCCTGCACCAGGGTGACGAAGAACTCGGAGGTGTTCACCGAACCGATGACGTAGCGCGGCTGCTCACCGTTGGCGATGAGGGTGGTGGTTACGATTGGACCCCAACCGCCGCCGCCCATAGCGTCGAAGAAACCCCCGACCAACCCGAGACCGGCGAGGAAAGACGGCTTGTACTTTGCCTTTTCGGACGTCTCCTCCCCGGCTTTCCGCTTCAGAGCCTTTACCAGAATCCGCACCCCCATCACCAGCAGGTAGAGGGCGATGGCCGGTTTTAAATAGGTGGTCTCCAACTGCGTTAGGAGGTAGGCGCCGGCCGCCCCTCCAAGGACGCCGGTGAAAACCAGGGACAGGACCAACTTCTTATTGACGTTTTTAAGACAGAGGTGGGAGATCCCCGAAACAGCGGTGGTGCCCACCTCGGCGATGTGCACGCTGGCCGAGGCCATCGCCGGGGGTAGCCCCAGGCTCAGGAGGAAGGTGTTGGAGCTGACGCCGTAGGCCATACCCAGACTGCCGTCTATCAACTGAGCGGCGAAGCCGACGACTATATAGAGCCATAGATCATCAAACATGTGTATTTCACTCCGGAAATGTGGTTAATTACCCGACCAACTTGATTGCATTACTAGATTATATATGCATTACGGAAATAAATCAATAAAACGATAGAAATTATCAAGAATAAGCGGTAAAAAACACAAGGATTGGGGTCCATTAGAAAAGCGCCCTCCCCGCTAACATCCCGTGAGGGCTACTTTTTGAGTAACCGATTCGGGGTGATAATCACACATCGGGTTGTTTGGTAAGCAGTTGGTACTCGCCGTTTTGTATCTTAAGCGTACAGACAACGTTCTGGTAGAGCGAGTCGTAGATGTCGGCCGGGGAGAGGTAGGTCTTGCTCTTCATGTCGTCAACGAGCTTTACACCGCAACCGTGATACCGGGCGGCGCCGGCCAGCTCCGAGGGTGTCCTCCCGACCGATCTCTTTGGTCGGGTTCTCGTGCCTCGGTCGCAGCCAGGTCAGAGCAACGTTGGTCTTCTTCAGGTAGAAATCGGCAATATTGTCCCGGAAGACCTTGGTGGCGAAGGCGTGGATGAAACTCCAGTCGTGGTCGTAGACGAGCGCATGGTAATAGACGGAGTGGGTGACCAGCGTGACGACGGCGCCCATCACCTCGGTGATGTCGTCCACGTCTTCGTCGGTGACCAGAACAATGTCGCCCCGTTTCTTGGCGTCTCCCGCCAGTCGTTGAGAGGGGTCAGGTTGGGCAGGTCGCGGGTGAAGGTCATTCTCATTGCGGCAGCCCTCCCTTCGGATTCGACACCCCAGACGTCTATCTCCACGTAATCCATCCCGTCGGAGTATTCGCCCTCGATCTTAAAGCGGCGGGACTCGCCCGGTTCCAGGGCGCGGTCGGTGATGTGAAAGATGTCCTGGCGCATCGGGGGGTGGTCGGGGTCTTTGTAGTGCATCATCATCGGTAATCGTAGATGGGGCAGGGTGCAGTTTATCCGGTTGGTCGCCGTGCCGGTGACGACGAAGAAGTCCCCCTCCACCTTGATGTTATCGCGGATCAATTTTTATGTCACAGGCGTCGGCGCGCCATTCATCACAGAAGCGGGACATTAAACCTCCCTTGCTGGTGGGTAATGTAGCGCGGGGCTTCTACGCCCCGCCCCGAGGATTAGGTCGCCCGTAGAAGGGCGACGCTACCGTTTCTAAAAATTACCCATGTTATGTGTCTTGGGTTACACCTCCCGGGGACGGCTGAGGATCATCTTCAGTAGGGAGATAATCGCCGGCCTGAGCTGACCCCCCGGCAGCGGGACCACCTGGTCGTCCACGCTCAAGCGCAGGAGTTGGCGCACCGTAAGGCGGTCCACGGCGTTGGGCTCGTCGTAGTTCACCAGGGCCAGGATTCGGGGCGCGGCGCTGATGAGCTCCCAGAAGTCCAGGCCGGCCCGGATGCTGGGGAAGCGGCTGTGGTCGAGGCAGTCCACGGCGACGATGTAACCGGCTAGACCCTCGGCCAGGAGGTCAAAAAGGGAGGGCAGGTCGGAGTTGCTCGGCGCGGCGACGAGTTCCAGCTCCCCCCCGGCAACGAGGTAGTAGCGTCCGAGAAAGCCGTAGATCGCTGTCAGTTCGGAGATCCGCCCCTGCTTCGGCCTGAAGGACTCCAGGAGCGTGAGCGCCAGCTCCGGCTTGTCGGCCAGGACCAGTACTGTCACCGGTTTACCCGGCATCCCCCTCCCCTTCGAGCGTACGTTTGATGTTCTCCAACGTCTCGGGGTCGGGCTTCGCGGCCTGGATGGCGGTGGTGCGCTTCACCGGTGGAGGAGAGGTACCGATACCGATCTCCACCAGCCGCTTCTCCAAGAGATTGTAGAGGGCCCGGGCGGTCCTGAACCGGGTGAGGTTGCCCGCCATGGTGATCTCGTCCAGGTTCCGCCGCCCGTCAATGAGGGAGAGCACCTTCCACTCATCCTGGGGCAGATCCAGCTCCCTCAAGTTTATGGCGCCGTCGGCGAGGAGGGGGACCTGACGAAAGCTCAACAGGCCGACGCCCAGGTGTGACATGTCCTCGACCCGCGCCATGCCGCGTAGAACGACCTCGTCAATCCGCAGTTTGACCACGATCTTCGAGGTCGGCGGGTCGTAGCCCGAGACCCGGTATACGAAGCTGCCGTCAACCTCGCAGGAGGCGAGATAGACCATCTCCGAGAACTGATCGGCCAGGGCATCCTCGATGTCCTCCCGGGGGATGAGACCCAGAAGTATCTCCCCCAGCATCCGACGCTCCTCTCCCTCCCTGCGCTGGCTCGCGAGGACCTCGTCGAGCTGCTCCTGGGTCAGCAGTTTGCGGTTGAGGAGGATCTTGCCCAGGGGTTCCCGATCGGCCTCACTCTCAGCGTAGATGATCCGCCCGGTGTTGATGTAGATGTCGGTGTGACCGAACGAGGTGTCCACGCTCAACCAACCCGACCGGTAGTACCGGCTGAATATCTCCAGCAGCTCAAGGAGGGGAAGCTCCGCCAGGGTACCTTGTAGAGCCATTACTCACCACCTTCCGCAACCTCGACATCCTCGTCGAGCCCCCGGCGCTCGGTCGCGACGTCGCAAAGGAGGAAAAGCTGTACGAGAGCCAGCGCGGTGGGGATCGTCGGGGGCCTGATCCCCTCGAGTAGGAAGCGACCGTCGTGGGTCAGCACCAAGACCTGAGAGCCGAGCGTAAACCGGTCGTAGCGAGCGGCGCGCTCAACTGTGGAGAAGCCGACGGTGTTCAACCACCGCTTTAGCGTGCGCCAGCAGGGTTTGACGGGCTCCTCGGGAACGATCTCAAAATCGCCCTCAAGCTCGTCGGAAAATAGTTTCCTCGTCTCAACCGAAAGAGGAGCACCGCCCCAATTGAGGGTGTCCGTATCCGACAAGATTCCGCCAAGGGTAGTTTGGGAGGAATTTTTTATTATTGTAGATTGAATATGCGTAACGGTCAAGGAGGGGAGGAAACCACCCTCTATTCTAGCAGGATTATCACTTAAGCACCGCCCGCCGATGGGAGGTTTTCAGCCCGCTGGGGCGAAAAGCACTAAGGCCATCGCCCCACTACGTCCAAGGGGAGAGGCGTAAAACCTCTCCCCCCGTAGTCATCCATCACCGAAATTTTGTGTCACCGGGGCTCGCGCTTGAGAAGGTCGGCGAAACTGGTGGCCTCGAGCCGGTCAGCCAGGTCCTTGCGCACCATCTGCCAGAGCCAGCGCAAACCACAGGTCTCCTCACGGCTGCAGGCCTGGTAGGCCGTCTCGCTGGCGCAGGCCACCGGCGCCAGGTGACCGTCGAGGGTTCGAATCACGTCAGCCACGTTCACCTCTGTGGGTTGACGCGCGAGGGTGTATCCCCCCCCCGGACCGCGGCGGCTGTGGATGAACCCGGCCCGGCGCAACGAGAGGAGTATCTGCTCCAGGTAGCGCTCCGGTATCTCCTGGCGATGGCTGATCTCATCGGCCGAGAGGCGGCCCTGACCGTAATGGCGGGCAAGTTCCAGCATGGCCCTACAACCGTATTCGCTGCGCGTCGAAACGTGCATATCTTTCCCCATTTCTCGAAGTAGTGTTGCCCTTCCACGGGCGACCGGGCGGGGCGC
>DAOVLG010000047.1 GCA_030631385.1 Candidatus Coatesiibacteriota bacterium
GATGGAGATGGACCTCGACGAGGAGGAACGGGAGAGGGCTCTGGTGGATTGTCTGGCCGCCTTCCATCGGCAGTCCCTCGAAAAAGAACTGCGCCGGTTGAAGGGGGACCTGAAAGAGGCGTACCGGCAGGGGGACGAGAAGCGTTACCGTCAACTCCTCAACCAGATCAACTCCCTGGAGATTCGCGATGGGTAAGGGGGTGATTCTCAAACAAGGGGTTTAAACCCCTTGTTCAACAAGCGCTTGTAATCGGAGGACGGCATATTTCGACCTCTTTTTTTGTGTCTTATCGTCAACTTGTTGACGGGAAAGGGTTAACGTAGTAATTCTGTTTGGAAAAACCGCTGAACTCAGGCTATACTTACGTTGAATCAACAGCTGAACATCCACGGGATGGTTAGCGGGAGGGTATTAACATAACACCTTCGTATCGTTGAAGTTCTTCCCATAATACTACGCGGAAGCCGCTCCAATCTGACCCCTTGCCACGGCGGACGGATTTACGTATTATTGTTCGCTCTTACACTGAACCACCCATCATCAGAGTTGGAGGTATCTTTGAAGGACGAGAGAATCAGCGACGACGATCACGCGCAAGAGAATTCCGAAACCAAACCCAACCTCCATGATACCAGCGAGAGCATCGAGAAACTGATCCTCCTGGGCCAGGAGAAGGGTCAGCTCACCTACTCGGAACTTTACGACGCCCTGCCCAACGATTTGGTCAACCCCGAGCAGATAGATGAACTCCTGATACTCTTCGACGAGCTGGACATCAACATCGTAGACACGTCCAAGGCCAAACTGCCCAAGACGGTCAAGACGGGTCCCGGGGTCAGCCTGGCTCGGGAGTACGCCAATGCGCTTGCGGACGTTGAAAAGATCCGCACCGACGATCCCGTCCGGCTCTATCTACGTGAGATGGGCCGCGTTCCACTGCTGTCCCGCGAAGGTGAGATCGAGCTCGCCAAGCGGATCGAGAGCGGGCAGAACGTCATCCAGGACGCCGTTTTTAGCGTCTGGTCAACCCATCGGGACCTGGAAGCCCTCGCCGATAAGCTCCGCGCCGGGGAGCTCAAGATCGAGAAGGTGGTCAAAATCAACGCCGAGGGGCGTCTTCCCCTCTACAAACAGAAGGAATACATTCGAAGCACCTGCAAGCTGCTCGCAGAGACCTACGCCGAGCATCAGCTCCTTGTGGCGGTGCTGGCCAGTGCAAAAAAGGAGGATCGGGAACCGGACCCCAAGCTGATCGATAGGATCGGGACCGCCATCCGGGAGAAGCTGCTCGAGGTGCGGTTCTCGCCCCTGCAGATCAACCGCTTCGCCGACCGCATCATCGATCTTTTGCGCCTGATCAATCTGAAGCAACGTGATCTAGAGCAAACCACGAAGAAACTGGGGATAGACCTCGAGGAGGCCGAGGCCATCGCCGATGAAATCACCACCGGCACCCCCCGAGTCGCCGAGCTGATTAAGCGGTTCAACACCGACGAGGAGGGGTTGGCCCGCACCGTCCAGCGTCTGACCAAGGCCGCGGAGAAGGTCCGCCAGGTAGAACGTCAGGTCGGTAAGAACACCGACGGGCTCCGCGGGGTGGTCAAGCTGATCCGCGAGGGGCGTCAGGAGGTGCACGAGGCCAAGATGACCCTGGTCCGGTCCAACGTCCGTTTGGTCGTCTCCATCGCCAAGAAGTACACCAACCGCGGCCTCCACTTCCTGGACCTGATCCAGGAGGGCAACATCGGCCTGATGCGGGCCGTGGACAAGTTCGACTACAAGAAGGGCTACAAGTTCTCCACCTACGCCACCTGGTGGATCCGCCAGGCCGTCACCCGCTCCATCGCCGACCAGGCCCGCACCATCCGTATCCCGGTGCACATGATCGAGGCGATCAACAAGGTGATCCGCACCAGCCGTCAGCTTTTGCACGAGTTGGGAAGGGAGCCTACCCCCACCGAGATCGCCGACGAACTCGGCATGAGCGCGGACAAGGTCCGCCGCATCCTCAAGATCGCCCAGGAGCCGATCTCCCTGGAGACCCCCATCGGGCAGGAGGAGGACTCCCACCTCGCCGACTTTGTCGAGGACAAGAGCACGGTGAGCCCGGCCCGTTCGGCGGCCTTCATGCTCATGAGCGAGCAGATCGAGAGCGTCCTCTCCACGCTCACCCGCCGGGAGGAAAAGGTCCTGCGCTTCCGCTTCGGGGTAGGCAACGGCTGCCCACGAACCCTGGACGAGGTAGGCACGATCTTCAACGTGACCCGTGAGCGTGTGCGACAGATCGAGGCCAAGGCGCTGCGGAAGCTGAGGCACCCCACCCGCTCTAGCAAGCTCAAGGCCTTCCTCGAACTCTAAGTTACTCCAATTTCGGACATACAAAAGGAGCGCCAAGCGGCGTTCCTTTTATTAGTTCGAGACCAAGGTCTTGGTTCATTGCCCTTCTGCCCCTCCTAAGTGGATCAGCTCCCAAAATCAGCTTGACCGCCAGGGTAAGTATATTGATGCTGGTCGAGCTGTCCGGCATTACAATCGCATCGTCGGGGCCGATCCCGGTGATGTGGGATATCTTTGCCTGCTACGACCTGCTGGCGTCGGCGTTAATGAACCTGTAGATCTTTTCCAATTGCCTGCCCATTATCTACACCCCGGTTATCGGGTTGGATCGGCCTCACCATCATAAAATCCGCTAGGGACGATTAAGGGCGAAAGTCCCGCTGTAACGTTGATTAATACCTTCAAACTCCCCGACTCTAAGGATATAGCCATGTCTACTTTCGAGAGCCTCGGTTATTATCGAACGCCCGAAGGCCTTGCTCGCTGTACACCTCTCCATTCCGGTGCATGGAAAGACCCCAGAAAAGCACGTCGTCGTTCAGGATCGTCCCGTTATGAATACCGATTATGTTCTTAGTAAGGATGGGATGGTTGTTGTTTGGGTACCCCACGTCGCCCTTGGTCGGCTTGCGGGTGTGCCCCAGCAGGCAAACGGTTTAGGGGGCCGAAGGCTCCCGTGGCATGCTTGTAATAATCCTCTGTCAATACGAACTCCGAGGCCGTTGCGGGCAGCTTCCATGTCCTGCGGGCGCCGTCATGCGGTATCCACAGTGTATCGGCGACACGGTTAAACCAACGCTCCTCATCCGGTTGCCCCTTTACCTCCCCCAGCTCGATTATCTTGATTAGCCGCTCGTCGGTGGAGTCGAGGTGGTTTCGGCGTTCGGCGGCCGCCTCTTTGGCAAGCCGTATCTTGATCTCCTCCCAACCGAGGCCTTCGCTGCGAAGAAGGGAGATGGGGCGGCGAGCTAGAAACCTTAACACGCGATAGGCCGGGTTCTCGAAACGGGCGAAGACGGGCTTTAGGAACTCTCGCAGCCTGCGGAAAGCTCCACGATGTCGTTGTCGGTCAACCCCGACGGGTCGCTGGTGGCCAGATCGCCGTTGTTATTGCTGAGCTTGTCTAATAGCTCCTGATTACGACGCCACTCGTTAATCTTGCCCACATGGATGAGGCCGTACTCGGCGCACTCCACCCAGCGCAACAGTTACGCCATAAATAAAAGCTTAAGCCCTCCCCATCTGGGAAGGGCTCTTTTTGAGATTACGCAATAAATATCCGTTGGTCAACAGCATGACAAGCGTGGTCGGTCATCTGTTGGCGGAATGTATAAAGGGCGGTAACTACACCTCCGTTAAGGTATTCGTGGAGATGTGGACGTTCGATTACTTCTTCGTGTCGAGCAGGTTGTACTTGAGGGTAACGCCGGCGGAGAGGAGCCGGATCAGGTTCTGCGTGACGGCGTAATCGCTTCTCGTCTCTAGTGTGCCGGAGGATGGACTGCCGACCAGGGCGTAGATGTCCCTACCGTTATCAGCCGAGATATGGAGTAGTTCCTCCAGGCCCTTGTAGATCTTTCTTCTGAAGGGCCGTTTAGGTTGGTGGATGGTGACCTTCGCCTTTACGCAGGTCAGAAGCACGACCGCCGCTTCCTCGGGCGACATGCCGCTGAGCTTGGCGTGGAAGAGCTCCCCCCGTGAGAAGTAGAGTACACCTTTTTGCTTCTTATGCAGGCACTCTATGTCCACCCGGCAGGTCAATTCCTTGGCGGCCAGTACGCGGATGAAGGTGGGCAGAATGACCTGTTTGAGCTCAGCCTCGGGTCTGGGCTTCTTCGACACGTTGATGATCATCCGGTGGAGCTGGTCGAGATCCAGCGGCTTTTCCACGTAGTTCACCGAATACTCGCTGAGGATGATCTCGATATCTGGAGAGCCGTAGGCCGTCATCAGGATGCAGGCGGTGTGCGGGAAGTGCCTGATGACCTGTTCGATGATGTCCAGTCCGGTGATGTAGGGCATGATCATGTCGGTGACGAGAACCTCTATCGGTTTCGTATCGAGGATCACCATCCCATCAATCGGGTCGGCGGTGGTGATGTAGTTGAACCTGTCGGAGAGCTGTTCCAGACCCAGGGATAGAGGCTCGAGGAGCTCCACCTCGTCATCAATGATCAGCACGTTCTTCATGGCTCGTCTCGGGGTTGGTTGCCGGGATTCCACGAGGTTATGTAGGGCGGAGTGTTGAAAAGCAATATCTGTACCATAACGGTCAGTGACGGGGTTCACTACGGCTTTTTTGACTGTGTAAAAGCGGAGCCGTCGCTCCGCTGTAACGGGCAGCCGTAGTGGGGTGAATCACGTTTGGCTTCAATCGGCCATTTTGATGCGTCAAAGTGAAACGTCCGTCCTACATCTCCTTCACTTTGAGCCAGTAGCAGGTATCCGGCGGCGGTTCCAGGGCGGTGAACTCCCAGGTAACGGCTTTACCGTCGAATACCGGCTCTGGCAGGTGCTTCTCGCCGTATTCTTCGACCAGCTCCCAGCCGGCCCCCGGACCCGGACGCAGGTGGAGGGTTCCGTGGCCGATGGGCTCGCTCCAGTTCCCCCCTGTGCCGAGGGGGTATTCGAAGCAGCCGCCGTCTTCGCTCCACACGTAGGGCGCCAGGTAGCTGGCGACCAGGCGCGTGGTCTCGCCCGCAGGGAAGTCGCAGTTGAAGATGGCCATGACCAGGGTGGCCACCCACTCGCCGGTATCATCGAATTGGGGCCGCAGAAAGGCCCGCGTATCCAGCTCCCCGCCGTTGATGCTGACCCACACCCACGGCTCGAAACCCTCGTCCGGTCCCTGGTCGGGGTAGATGAAGTACATCGGCAGCATCAGGGGTGTCTTTCCGGTGAGCCCAACGTTTGTCATGTCGTACCAGGCCTCTACCAGGACAACGTCCTCCCAGAAGAAGACGGTGACCTCCTCGTCGGACATGGCGATGGACGGGTGTTCGCGCGGGAAATTTTCGGCACGCTCCACCACCCAGTGCCCCGGCGCGACGTTGGCCGTCGAGTGGAAGGGGACAAGAACGAGGAGTAACAGAATGGGGAGTGTTTTCACTGTAAACCTAGGGTTCGATCCTGCGGCTCAATTATATCCTCCGCTTTAACCTGTGTGTCAAGAGGGCCGCAGGGGCTTGCCAGTGCGTACCGGGGTTGGTATCATCCACGAGTAACGCTTGCCACCGAGAGGTCTTCGAATGCAAAGAACGCTTCTCTTTCTCTCGATAGCCATTCTGCTGGCCCTGTTGGCCGGTTGCGACACGACGACCACGCCGGAGCCCAACCCCACCGAGAACTACGTTCCGTTGGCCCGGGGCAACGAGTGGGACTACGTCTGGGACTTACCCGAAGACGGCGACCCGATGAATTGGGAGGTCCTCGGTTCGGAGGACGGAGCCTGGAGTGTGGAGTTCATCTGGGGCGGGACAACGGAGCAGTGGCTCTGGCGCCACACCGAGGGGGGCGAGTTCCAGGCGAAAACACAAGGGGATAATTACTGGAGAGTGAATTTAAAAACACCGATCGAAGAAGGTACTATTTGGTTCTTTACCGACGATGATGGTGTGGTTTGGGAGTGTGAGATTAGACACACAGACATGAGTTTCGATACCCCAGCGGGTTATTTTGAGGATTTGGTGATGGTGTCGGTTCATGAAGAGGATAGAGTAGATAATTGGGATTACATTGAAAATTATTGGTTTAAAGAAGGGGTAGGTGTTGTTCGGGTTGCGATTGATGATGATGACCGAGACACATCTGCAAATTGGCAGTGGTTACTGAATTATTACACCCTTAAGTAGAGCGTGACTATGCGCTGTCACGAGTGTGTATATGAATACCGCTGCGGCGAGGGTCTGAACTGTGGCGGTTTTTCTCTTGAAGAGATGAGGGCCCGGTACTCACCGGAGCTTCGCCCCCTGTTCGACGCCGCGGCGGAGGTGGAGGCCGAGGGCTATCTGAAGCTGACCCGCATAGAGGAGTTCGCCCTCCTGGCGACCAAACTCGGCGCCAGGCGTGTCGGGCTGGCCTTCTGCATCGGCTCCGCGGAGGAAACGGCGGTCATCGCAGGGTATCTCGAGCGACGCGGCTTCGAGGTATCCTCCGTTTGCTGTAAGCTGGGTGGGATGCCCAAGGAAGAGCTTGGCCATTCGCCTGTGCCGGGGAGCTCCGTAGATACGAGCTGCAACCCGCTGGGCCAGGCGGCGCAGCTCGAGCTCGACGGGGTGGACATTATCGGCAGTATTAGCCTCTGTGTGGGCCACGACGCCCTTTTAGGGCTGGGCTCGACCATCCCCGTGGTAACGCTCATCGCCAAGGACCGGGTGACTGGCCACAATCCGGCGGCGGTGGTTTACAATCGCTACCTCAGACGGAGGTTAAAGTAGGAACTTAAAAGCCCGGCGGGAGAACGTCACCCAGCTTCGAGGGGTCTATCCCGAGTCGGCGCATCATCCGGCGGCCCTTCTTTCCCGAAAGCCCATCGAAGGCCTTGGCCATCGAACGGTACTGGCCCAGCAGACGGTTCACGTCGGCAACGGTCGTGCCGGAACCGGCGGCGATGCGCCGCCGCCGCGAGCCCTTGATAATGTTCGGGTGCCGGTGCTCATCGGGGATCATGGAGCCGATGATGACCAGCGCCCGCTTGAATCCCCGGTCCATCCCCTCGGCGCTGCCAGCGAACTGGCGCATACCGGGAACCATTGACAACAGGTCGGCCATCCGGCCCATCTTTTTCATCCCCCGGAGCTGCTCGGAGAAATCCTCCAGGTCGAAGCCCCCCTTGATAACCTTCTTCTGCAGCCTCTCAGCCTGCCTCTGATCGAAAGCCTCTCTGGCTTTCTCCGCCAGCCCGACCACGTCGCCCTGGCCGAGGATGCGGCGGGAGAGACGGTCGGGGTCGAAGGGCTCGAGGTCGTCCGGTGTCTCGCCGACGAAGCGGATCGGCACCCCGAGACCGCCGGCGATGGAGAGGATGCACCCTCCCCAGGCGTCGCCGTCCAGTTTGCTCACGATTACACCGTCCAGGCCCAGGCGCTCATGGAAGGTTTTAGCGACGTTCAACGCCTCCTGGCCGGTCATGGAGTCCACGACCAGGAAAACCGTCTGGGGCTTGAGTTTGCGTTTAATCGTAACCAGTTCGGCCGCCGTGGTCGTCTTCCCCGAACCCTGAAGCCCCACCAGCAAGACCGTCGCCGGCAGCGGAAGGTTGAACCCGCCGGAGTATTTGGCCAGTAGGGTTTTCAGCTCCCGGTGGACCACGCCGATGAACTGCTGTCCCGGCGTCAGGGAACCCAGCACGGCCTCACACAGCGCCTGCTCCCGGATGTTTTGCCCGAACTCCTTGAACGAGGAGGTTGACGTCGGCCTCGAGGAGGGCGACACGCACCTCCCGGAAGGCGTCCTTGATGTTTTCCTCGTTGAGCCTGCCCCGCCCGGTGAGCCTCTTGAAGACGCTGGATATCCGGAGAGTAATTCGGTCGAACATGTCCGTCGCCAGGTCAGAAAAGGGCTGAGGAATCAGCCCGTGTGGTATGTGGTATAAGGACCGTTTAGACGCGCACCACTACGTTTGTGGCGTCGCGGCCTGTTCTTTGAGCCGGGTCAGGATCTCGTTGAGGTCACCCTTGAACAAGGCGCTGCCGACGACGGCCAGGTCCGTTCCCGCCCGGGCCACCTTGGCCATCGTCCGGAGGTTCACCCCTCCGTCCACCATCACCGGCGCCAGGGCGCGGTCCTTCAGCCAGCGGACCTTGTCCAGGCAGCCCTCGATCAGCTCCTGACCGCCCCAGCCGGGGTTGACCGTCATTATGAGAAAGAGGTCGGCGATATCGAGGAGCGGTTCGAGCTGGGTCACCGGGGTACCGGGGTTGATCGAGACGCCGGCTCTCTTGCCGAGGGTTTTGATCCGTGCCAGGAGGCGGTGTACGTGATGAGCGGCCTCGTGGTGCACGGTGATCCAATCGGCCCCTGCTTCGGCGAAAAGCTCAAGTTGCTCTTCAGGATGGGCGACCATGAGGTGGACGTCGTAGACACCGCCGGCCTCCCGCTTGAGGTCGGCCAGAAGCTTGGCTCCGAAGGTGATCGGGGGGACGAAGTTGCCGTCCATGACGTCGAGGTGGATGGTCTCCAGGCCGGTGGCGCGGAGTTGGTGTACGACGGCGCCGAGGTTGGCCTGGTTGGCCGAGAGGATGCTGGGAACGATCTGAACGGCCATCTTTTTCTTAGAAGGTGTCCGGCGGCGGTGGCGGTAGTGTTTCCCCGCCCTCCTCCGGTGGTGGAGTGATCTCTCCGCCGGTCGGGGGTCCCTTACTGATGGCCACGCCGACCGTATCCCCGCGGCTGACCGTCACGCCGACCTCGGGATACTGGCGGATAACGTGTCCCGGCGGGATGGTCGTAGAGTACTCGAAGGTGGTGTCCCCCATCACCAGCTCCCAGGTGGAGACGCGGCTGACGGCGGTGCGGTAGTCGGCGCCCACCAGATTGGGCATCTTGAAGGTCGTCTCCTCCGAGCCCAGGGAGATCAAGAGGTCAATCCGGGTGCCGCGCGGGACCTCGCGTCCCGGTTCGGGGTTCTGGCCGATGACCGAGCTCTCGGGGACGTTGGGATCGTAGCTCTCGCGGACCTTGCCCACCACCAGGCCGGCCCGGCGGAGAACGTCCTCGGCTTGACGCTGGCTCATCTTGGTCACGTTGGGTACGCGGACCTCCTCGGAACCGGCCGAGACGGTAAGTTCGATGGCGCGTCCCGGACGCAC
>DAOVLG010000232.1 GCA_030631385.1 Candidatus Coatesiibacteriota bacterium
ATCATCCTCGGAGGCATGCAGCAGCTCTACATCGCCCCCGACGGTTCAGTACTCGAGACGGGAGACTTCTCCGCCGATGACGAGCTGGAGCAGGACGAGTGGGTTCTGTGGAACAAGGAGCGCGACGCCGAACTGGACCGCTAGGGTTAACCTTTCCGATCTACGGGGCCGGTAATCCGCCGGTCCCCTTTTATTAATCATGCTATACTAATCGCCCATCCTCCGGGGGAGGGCCGCTTGTCCAAAAAATCAGCCGAAGCCGACGATCGTATCCCGCAGGATTACACGAAACGTTCGCCGGGCAGGGTGCCGCTCTGGGCGATCATGATCGTCTTCCTCGGGCTTCTGGGCCTCTTCTTCTATTTCGTCTGGCCGGTCATCACCCCCTTCGTCGTCTGGCTCGCCCTGGTCTTGATCCTGGTCCCTTTCGCCTACCAGGACTCTCGGGCCATCTTCCTCATCGCCCTCATCACCATCGCCGGGGTGATCTACGGTGTGATCAGCCTGTGGGGCGCCTTCTTTCCCTTCGTCACCGCCCTATTCCTGGCCTTTCTCCTGGACCCCGCCGCGGATAGGCTGGACAAGCTCTTCCACCGTCTGGTCACCCACGAACGCTTCGAACCGCCAAGGGACAGGAAGGGATCACGGCTACGCTCCCTCGCCGCATTCGCGGTCATCATCCTGACGATCGGCCTGATTGTCGGGTTGGCCTTCCTGCTGGTTCCCACGATCCAGAACGACATCGTCCGCCTGGAGGAGTTCAACTTCATGAGCCTGGTGGATCGGGTGGAGGAGTGGCTGGACAAGATCGCCGGCGATTCGCCCGAGCTGCAGGGGGCCGTCCAGGCGATCACTTCCAGCCTCCAGGTCGCGATCTCCGAGGCCATCCCCGATGTGACCGTTCTCCTGGACGACCTCCTGGCGGCCCTGGGCAATCTGGGCAATCTGATCCTCATCCCGATCTTCACCTTCCTCCTGTTGCGTGATACCGATCGCATCAAGAAGCGGCTCATCGAGCTGACACCGGAGCGGCATTACCAGCGGGTACGGGACTTCGGCGATGACGTGAGCCGGGTCTTCGTGGGCTTCTTCCGCTCCAAACTGGTGACATGCGCCTTCATTTCGATTTTCACCGGCGTCGGGCTGTGGCTGATCGGGGTGCCGTTTTTCATCCCCCTGGCCGTTATCTCGGGGATCCTGAACTTCATCCCCTTCCTCGGTCCGGTGGTGGCCGGTCTCATCGCGGTGCCCATGGCCTTCTTCACCCCCGATCCTCTCACGGCCATACTCCTCACCCTGGCGCTCTACGTGGTGGCCTTCACGATCTCAGGCTACCTCCTGGACCCCCTGATCGTCGGGAAGAGAGTGGGTATCGGTACAGTGCTTCTGCTTCTCTCCGTGCTCATCGGCGTGCAGTTCGGGATCATCTGGGCCTTCCTGGCGGTTCCCATCGCGGCCCTCATCAAGGTGATCGCCCTCCAGGTGGAGCGTTTCTACCGCCGGAGCCCGATCTACCGGGGCTTGAACGGATCGGAATAGGACACTGGGTTGCTTGACAGGGAAGTTTTATCGGACTAACATTACCGACCGCATACATGGGTAATTGAGGAGTTCCATGCGTATCGGGCTCCCCCGCACCCTGATCCTCTACTACCGTTACCTGCCGCTGATCGCCGCCTTCTTCCGCCGATTAGGCGTCGACCTGGTCATCTCGCCGCCGAGCAACAAGGAGCTGGTGGCCAGGGGGATCGCCTCGACGGTGGACGACGCCTGCCTACCCCTGAAGGTGACCTTCGGCCACATCCGCGCCCTCGTTGGTATCACGGACTATATCTTTCTTCCCCGTCTGGTCAGCCTGGAACCCGGATCATCGCTCTGTCCTAAGTTCATCGGGCTGCCGGACATGGCCAAGAGCTGCGTGGCGGTGGACCTGCCCCTGTTATCGCCGGTGGCCGACGTGAACAAGGGGAAGGGTGGAGTGCTGGAGACCTTGAGCGAAGCGGCCCGGGAACTGGGGTACGGTCCCGAGGAGATAGACATAGCCCTCGGCGCCGCCGAGGGGGCTCAGGCCGAATACCGCGCCGCATGTATCCAGGGAAAGGACCCGGAAGCGCTACTCCGCTCGATCGAAAGCGAGAAACCCTACGTTCACCCGGAGGAGGGGAACGAGCTGGAGCTGCGGGTGATCGGACGCTCATATCTCATCTTCGACCCCTTTATCTCCTTAGAGCTTCTGGGCAAGCTGCGCGCGATGGATTGCCGGGTTCTGACCCACGAGAGTGTGGATCATCAGACCCTGGACCGGGAGCTGGGCAGCCTCAAGCGGCCGCCCTACTGGACGCTGAGCAGGGAGATACTGGGGGCCGCCAGCTACTTCATGCGGCAGGCCGAGGTGGACGGGGTGGTCTTCGCCCTGCCGTTCCAGTGCGGTCCGGCGTCCATGTTGCAGACCCTGGTAGAGGCCATAGCGGTCAAACACCGCCAAACCCCCTACACGGCGGTCGTTCTGGACGAACACACCGGTGAGGCCGGGCTGATGACCCGCCTGGAGGCCTTTCTCGACATGATCCGCCGGAGGAAAGCCAAACGTGCGGAAGGTTAAGACGGTAAGCTACAACGACGCCCTCCGGGCGTATCTCGGCTGGTTAACAGAGGCCGATCTGTCGGAGGTAACCGAGGACAGTGGCGGTCATGGAGCGGTAAGACTACTCTGCGGGCCGTCGTGGATGGGCTTTTGAGCGACCCAGACTATCGCTCACCCTGCATAATAGATACCGGAAAAATACACACCGTGTCGAGCGGATAACAACCATGATCCTCACCTTCCCCCACATGGGCAACATGTACATCGCGCTCCGGGTCCTGTTGGAAGCGCTGGGGCGCTCTTACATCGTACCGCCGCTGCCGAGCAAACGGACGCTGGAACTCGGTGTCCGTTACTCCCCTGAGACCGCCTGTCTACCGCTGAAGATAAACCTGGGCGATTTCATCGAGGCCCTGGACCACGGGGCGGACACGGTCCTGGTGATCGGCGGTGGAGGTCCCTGCCGCTTCGGTTACTACGGTATCATCCAGGAACAGATCCTCCGTGACCTGGGCTACGACGTGACCTTCTACTACTTCTCCCAGGACACCAAAGAGGATTTCGTGGAGATGTTCCGCCACATCTCCCGGGGCAAGTCGCTCCTGACCATCTGGCGTGCATTCAAGTTCGGCCTCCGCAAGCTCTCGGCCATCGAGCACATCGAGGAACTGACCCGGCGAACCAGACCGGTGTGCAAGGATCCACCAACCCTGGAGCGCCTCCAGGAGAAATATTTAAGAGCCATAGACGACGCCGGGGGTTACCTCAGGGTCTTCGCCCTCGAGAGACGGGCCAGGCGTGAGTTCGCTTCCATGCCCAAACGGGAGCTTCCCGAGGGGGAACCCCTGCGCGTGGGCGTGGTCGGCGAGCTCTACGTGGTACTCGAGCGGTTCGTCAACTTCGACCTGGAGAGACGGCTGGGGCACATGGGGGTGCTGGTTACGAGGCCCGTCTCGCTCTCGGCATGGCTGCACCACAAGATGACCGTGGGCGGGGCGAGCGAGGAGGACACCCGGGAGGCGGCCAAGGCATACGCCGGCGAATACCTGGCCTATGACGCCGGCGGTGAGTCGTTGGTCACCGTGGGACAGACGGTGCGTTTAGCGAAAAAGGGCTACGACGGAATCGTCCACCTGATGCCCTTCACCTGCATGCCCGAGATCGTGGCTCAGAACATCCTCACCCGGGTGAGCGAGGAGCTCAAGATCCCGGTCCTGACACTGATTTTCGACGAGCACACCGGAGAAGCCGGCATCTTGACCCGTCTCGAGGCCTTCGTTGATCTGATGGCCCGTAAACACGCCCGCGTGGCGCTCCAACACCGGTGATGAGGTAAGCCGAACTTGAGCGAAAAACTGTTCATGGGCGTGGACGTCGGATCGGTCAGCACCAACCTGGCCGTCATAGACGTGGATAGCCGGATCATCGAGAAGGTCTACCTCCGCACCCTGGGCCGACCCATCGAAACCGTGCAGAAGGGGCTGGCCGAGATGAGGGGCCTGCTCGGCGACCGGGCCGAATCCATCGCTGGGGTGGGGACCACCGGGTCGGCGAGGCAACTGACCGCCGTGCTGGTCGGCGCCGATTCGGTAAAGAACGAGATAACGGCCCACGCCATCGCGGCGTCGCTGGTAAT
>DAOVLG010000044.1 GCA_030631385.1 Candidatus Coatesiibacteriota bacterium
CACATCGGGCGGGCGGTAGTCGGCGTCGGGGTCGTCCTCGGTCGTAAAGCCCCAGACGATGTCATGGTGGGTTTTGTTGCCCAGCATGTCGGCCAGGCCGGCAGCCACGGTGTTGGTGATGGTTTCCTCGTAGGGCAGTCCAGAGTCGGGGGTGAAGGTGCAAACGACGTCCAGGGGGTCTATATCGTCAATATCCAGTACCCCCGAAATCTCGCCGGTCGGTGAGGGGCCGTCGGTGCTGAAGGCCAGCCTGAAGCACTGGTGACCCCGGGTCGTGTCCTCCACGGTGAACTCGATGGTCGCCACGTCAACCCCGGAGAGATCGTCGATAACGTGGAAGACGATGGTCGTGTCCACGGGCACGTCCTCGGCACCGTCGTCGGGGCTCATGTCGGTCACCTCGGGAGGGTTGTAGTCCTCGCCGGTGTCGTCCTCCCAGTAGCAGCGGAGCATGAAGTCGTTGAACATCGTTATATTTTGCCAGTGCCCCTCGTAGCCGGTCCAGTTGTGCGTGCCGGCCTCGGCGTCCACGGCCACCGAGTCGCAGTCCGGGTAATTGCCGATCTGCTCGAAGGCGATGTAGAACGTGCTCGTGCTGAGCGCAACGGAGGTCTCGACCCAGTTGAATGAGCCGGGCGATGCGAAATCGAGATAGGTCCGGTCGAGGTCGGAGCCGGGATAATTGTCGTCGTCGTCGAAGACGTGCATGTAGCAGCCTTGGTAGGTTGAATCGGGCCAATCGGGGTAGGTCGCGGCTCCGTACGCCGTGACCATACCGTCGGCGACCCCGCCGGTCTTTTCATCGTCGAACTGCACGGCCCAGTAGTTGCCGCCGGTGTACCAGCACCAAAAGTGGGCCACGCTGCCATCGTCCCAGTAGAACTCGTACTTCGCCGGGGGGTCGGGATGGGCGTTGACGACCCGGTCGCTGGAGGACACGGCCCGCCATGAGGCCGCGGCGCTCAAGACGAGGATGACCGCAAGAATCACTATTTTTCTCATGACCGCTCTCCTTTTTTGCTTGCCGTTTAAGTTAATCTTCAAATTCTTTTACCGGCAGCATATTACATAGTAGCATTAAAGGAACATCCTGGCAAACCTGGTCTTCTATGGGGTGGGCTGGATCGTAAAAGGGCGGCTCGATGAGCCTCCCTTTTCAGTCGAAGATGCGTTGTTTAGTACAAGGCTTTGACAGCGCCCCAGAAAGTGTCCTCGACGACGGGAATCCCATCATCCCAGTAGCAGCGGATCATGAAGTCGCCGAAGATGGTGGTTGGTCCCCACAAGCCGTTGTAGCCGGTCCAGTTGTGCGTACCGCCCGTCGCATCTACGCCCTGCGAGTCGGATTGTGGGTAGTTCCCGATCTGCTCGTTGGCGACGTAGAAGACAGGGGTGGTGATGCGCACGGGAGCAGCGGGAGCGACCCACTCGAAGGTGCCGCCGACAGTGGGTGATAGAGGAGCGGCCGCCTGGACCGCCCTTTTTTCTTTGTGAGCTGAGGCTTCGCTATTTCTTCTTAAAACCTCTCCCTTCGCTCTGTCTGTAACCGCCGATAGACCTTCCGTGCCTGGCGGTCCTCATGTCCTTGCTGTGCGCCTTCGCCTGTTCGTTGATGCGGTGATCCACGCTGCGGCGGAGGTGCTTATCCCGAAGATCGCTCTGCTTTTTATTCTTTTTTGAGCCGGACATAGACACTCCTTCACGACCCGCGTGTTGGATTGGCGGCGTCTGCAGGTCTGCGGGTCTGGTGTGGGGGAATGGTCTTGCGGATGATTTGGATGGTGGATGGGAAGTAGTCTGGATATCTGGGACGGGTGGACACCATTGACCCCTCGGTTGAGGTTCGTGCGCAGTTTCATTCTATATATAGCCTCTACTGGCGGAAAAATCAAGACAAGCAAAAGTTGGGCCAGAGGAGCCCTTTTTTAAGGTTTCGGGGCTTAATGAGATTCAAGTAGCGTTAAGGTCTGCGCGCGTTGACTGACCCGGGGCGCCGTGCTAGCATCAGCTTGTCGGAAAGGAGGCTCGTACTTGGCGGTTAAGCTGTCCTTAACTCTGGCGCTGGTCGTCGGCCTGCTGCTCTTGGCCCTGGTCGTCACGGCCGACCCGGTCAAGCTGTCCGTCGCCGCCTCGCAGCCCGAGTACTGGCGCTACGAGGTTGTCGTGGTTACCGCGAAGGGCGCGCCACCGGGTACCGAACGGGTGTTCGGTGTCCCCATGCGCAACGGGGAGACGGTCACCGGCGTCTCGGAAAAACTCGAGGTCGAGTTCCGCCGGGAGGGCGACGCCTGGGTCGGCCGCTGGGCCATGCCCTGGGACCCCGACCTGGGCGATTACGAGATGGTCGTCAAGGCGCTTGATTCGTCCGGCGACGAGCTCGATTCTGCCACGACCGACTTCCGCATCCGGGGTCGTTCCCCGAGTTCCCGCGTCCGGCTGCCCCACTTCGCCGTCACCCTGGAGACCGACGCCGATTACTACACCGCCCGGCTGTCCGGACCGCGCATGCGCGTCCCCGGCTGGAAGAACGTGGTGGCCTGGCCCGAGTACGCCGGGGCCGATTCGATCTGGTTCTGCGCCGGGATGACCAAGGCGATGTACCGCCCCACCGCCGAGAATCCCTGGCTCCAGCGCAACCTGGACATGGTGCCGGTGCTGGCGCGGGAGTGCCATCGGGCCGGGTTGGCCTTCGGCGCCTGGATCGCCAGCTTCTTTCCCTATGGAGAAACCCGCCCGAACATCCCCTACGAGAACTCGCGCAACTACATCGTCCCCGAAGACCCGGCCAAGGAGCCCGGCTTCTGGTGGACGCTGAACGCCAGCCTGAACTGCGAGCTCCGCAAACTGCACATCGTCGAGCTGGCTAAACGTTTACAAGCCGAGCCGCAGGTGGACTACATCGGCCTGGATTACATCCGCACCGGGCCCGGCGGCTACGAGCTGGTGACCGACATGGTGACCGAGCTGGGTTTGGAACCCTACGACGGCTTCAGGAATGAGCCCATTGAGGTGCAGATGGCCTGGCTGGTGGGGCGTCTGCGCTCGCGGGACCGGGCGATGGTCAACCTCTGGCAGTGGTGGCGGGCGAGCAAGGCGGCCCGGACGCTGGCTGAGATAAAGACCCGCGCCGGGATCACCAAGCCCGTGTGGTGCTTCACCCTGGGCTGGATGATGGGACACCAGCACGGCCAGGATACGCAGATGATGACCGACGCCGGGGCGGACTTCGTCGCCGCGATGCTCTACGACGCCACACGCAACGAGTGGGACGGGATGATGGACGACTGGCCGCGGTTCTACCGGGACGGGCGGATCAACCTCGTCGCCGGGGTCATCGCCGACACGCGTCAGCTCGAGAACCCGTACAACCCCGCCGCGCCGTATCCGTTGGAAGTGGGAAACCGGGCCGCACAGGCCATTGTCGGCTTGGCCGCCTCCGCCGGACCCTGGGACGATCTTTTGGCAGAGGACCCCGCCTACCTGGACAGGTACGGCCCCCTGCGCACCGACGGGCTCGTTGAGGGGCTCTTCCTCCACGACCTGGAGCGGATGGCCTACCGGACCGGCGGCTGGACGATTGACGACTACATCGTGGCCGGGGCCTCCGCCATGAGCGAGCTGCGCGCCCGCACCGGCGATATTCCGCTGGAAATAAAAGTAAAGCGTCCCCAAGGCGTGGGCGCCTTCCTCTTCGACGTGCCCGTCGAGGTGACGAACGTCGGTTCGGAGGTTTTACGCAACATCCGCGTGCGCACCGAGCCCACCCGCAACGCCGGTATCGCCAGGGACGGCGCCGTGTTCATCAAAACGCTGGCCCCCGGCGAGACGGTGACGGTCACCCCGCGTCTGTACGCGTATGAGTACACCGCCGAGCACGTGATTGCCGCCAGCGCCTGGTGGGGCGGCCCACGGCCCGCCGACGTGGCCTTCGACTGCCGCTACCAGCTCCCCTGGGCCGAACCGGAGGAGTAGTTACCCTTCTTTATCTTTTAATATCTGTTTAGCTTCGTTAATGTCAATTTTTGCTTTATAACCATGTTTACTTAATAAATAAAGTAATTCACCTCCATTTAACAAAGTAATAGGTTTATCTTTTGCAAATGTAATTGAATCAGGTCCATAATCAGAAGTTGTGATAAGAATTCCCTTTATTGCACCTTCATTTACTACTGTACCATACAAATCTCTTACAGCTGCAACTGGAACAGTATTTGTGTACCTTTTCGCTTGAATTACTATTTTTCCACCTCGGATAGGATCGGGATCAAATGCAACTGCATCAACACCTTGATCTCTACTAGCCTGTGTAATTTTCACTTCACCACCTGTTTGAGAAAATTCTTTTTCAAATATTTCTCGTACTAGATGTTCAAAATCTTCCCAGTCCATTGCCGCAATATTTGTACTATCATCAATGTATTTAGCTACATCGTAAGCTTCAATAAATCTACTATCTTCTCTATCTATTTGTAATATTGGTCTAATTGGTGCAATACTGTGTAATTTAGAACTACCAACTCCTTTTAAGGATTTGAAACAAGACTTTGGATCAACTTGTTTTAAATTAATATTGATAAATTCGTCTTTAATAGTTTGGATTGATATTATGCATGGTTTTATATTTTGACCTGTTGATTTATCAATTGTATCAACCCAACCATTAAAAACTACTGATTCTACATGATTATCTTTATCAAGAAGATAAACTTCGTTTAATATCTTTAATGCTATTTGGTATATAGATGAATCATATAGTTGATTAGTATTGCTTTGGGTGTTATATACTTCTTTAAATTCATTCCTCGATTGTATATATTTAACTTCTTTTAAGGTTGGAATTTCTTCAATATTCGGTAATATGTAATTAACAATTAAGGTTTTTTGTTCTTTCTTATATTGTAATTCAAGATCTCTATTTAATGTTGTTGGGAAATAGGTGGAATTTAATGCTATATCAAAATATTGTTCGATAGCATCTACCTTAGCTGTGTCATAATCTTTTTTTAGTTGCTCTATATGTTTATTATGAATTTCTTGCTTCTTGTAATAATCATCTTTTTCTTTTTTCCAGGTCTGTAATAATTCATTATTTCTTGATCTTATCTCGTTGTTCGTATTTTCAATCCTAGAAATTTCGTTATTCCATTTCTGTAAATCGTCCTGATATAAACGATTTGCTTCCTCTAATTTCTTTTCTTTGCGTTTCTTTGATAGCTTATCAAAAAGTTTAAATTTTACCTTATATTTGTCATCATCCTCATTGGGTTTTTTTGGTGCTACTTTTTCTAATTCTAATGTGGGTTTTGGTAAATCGAATTCCCTTTCATCCAGTTCACTATCTAATGTGAATTGGTTAAAATTATCTATTGAATCATTTAAAATTGATTCTATTAGGAATATTTCTTTTTGAGTGTCTTTTGTCCTTTCAAGTGCATTTTTAATGTTTTCTTCTTTCTCTGTTTTTATGCGTTCTTTTTCTTGCTTTTTTTGCCACATTTCTTCCCACTGTGCAGATAGCGCTTCGGCTTTCTGTTCTACTTCATTTTTATCGTAGCCAGTTATAATTTTGTATTTATTTAAACCTTCATGTTTTAACTCAGCTCTCCACTTTGTTCTACCAGAAGAAGTAGAAGAGCCTGTGTTTAGAAGAAGGTCAAGAAGACTTTTCTTACGAGGCATGGTACCTCTTTTATTAGACTAAACCATGTTATTAAAATTTGCGATGAATGTCAAAAAGATTTATTGACCGTTATTAGGTGGTCATGTTAGTGTCTTGCCAACTTATTTAAAATGAGTGCTTAAGATATCTCATAAATTATCAAGATGATAAACAACAACCTCCTGGAACAGAGAATCCTCGCCTTTTTCACCGAGAAGGCCAAGAAGCCGCTCTCGCCCAGGGGCATCACCGCGGTGGTTTAAGGCGACGGCGCTTTCCCCCTCTCCCCGTGGGAGGAGCATTCGCCCACGGGCCGGGGTGAGGGCTCCGCTGGTGTTTCTCCCTCTCCCTGTGGGAGAGGGCCGGGGTGAGGGCTTCCTTATAAAAATGTCCTTGCATCATCCACCAGGTAAGCTGCCCCCCAACTGGTAAAATACTCTCGCTCCCTTCGGAGGAATCAGACCCTCGCCGAGAGGAAGCTCTGGCGCCTCTTGCGGGACCGCCGGGTGATGAAGGCCAAGTTTCGCCGGCAGCACGTGATCGGCAATTACATATTGGATTTCTTCTGCTCGGAGGCCGACCTGGCGGTGGAGATAGACGGAAGTCAACATGCCCTGCATGAGCAAAAGGAGTATGATCGGCGGAGGGATGAGTTCCTGACGGAGCGGGGCATTACTGTTTTGCGATTTTGGTGTAATGAGGTGCTGGCGAATACCGAAGGTGTTTTAGAGGAGATAGCGAAACATTTAAGAATAAGGTAGCCCTCACCCCTAACCCCTCTCCCACGGAGAGAGGGGGACAGCGGCGGCCTTCGTCTCCAACCCCTTTGGGCGAGCCCTCTCCCACGGGGAGAGGGGGACAGCGGTAACCCTCACCCCGACCCGTAAGCGAATGCTTCTCCCTGGTAGGGAGAGTGGGTATATTCTAAGTACCAACCATGACAGGAGCCGATGCGATGGAGGACCAAACGAACCTCCTGGAACGGAAAATCCTCGCTTTCTTCACCGAGAAGGCGAAGAAGCCGCTATCGCCAGGATCAATCGCCGAAGAGCTGAAGGCCAACCCCGAGGCAGTCCTGGACGCACTAGAGGAGCTCGAGGAGGAGGGGAAGCTCTTCGCCAACAAGGCGGGACGCTACGGCCTGCCGCGGATGATGGGCCTGGTCGTCGGGAAGCTGAAGGGGAACGAGCGCGGCTTCGGCTTCATCCTCCCCGACGACCCCGAACAGCGTGACGCCTTCGTGGGCCGGGGCAACTTCGGCACGGCCATCCACGGCGACCGGGTGGTGGGCCGCATCCTTGGCAACCCACGGGGTGAGGGGATCGAGGCGAAGATCATCCGGGTGCTGGCCCGGGCACGAGAGACCATCGTCGGAAAATTCCGGGTCCGGGGCGACGTGGCCTTCGTGGCCCCCCTCGACCGGCGGATCCACGTCGCCGTCGTCGTCCCCTACAAGGACTGGAACGGGGCCCAGCACGGCGAGATCGTGGTGGCGCAGGTCCTGGACTGGGAGGCTCCCCGCGAGGTGCCGGTGGGTAAAATAATCGAGGTCCTGGGCGATCCCGACGACCCCGGCGTGGACATCCTGGCCATCGTGCGCAAGTTCGAGCTCCCCGACGAGTTCCCCGATGACGTATTAGATGAGGCGAAGGGGTGCGATCCAGCCATCGAAGAGGGGGAGTGGTCCTGGCGGCGGAACCTTTCGGAGGATTACATCATCACCATTGACCCCGCCGACGCGAAGGACTTCGACGACGCCATCAGCCTGGAGCGGGAGGGTGAAGGCTGGCGGCTGGGAGTCCACATAGCCGACGTCTCCCACTACGTCTCCCCCGGCACGGAGCTGGACGAGGAGGCCTTCCTGCGCGGGAACAGCGTGTATTTGCCCGACCGGGTGCTGCCCATGCTCCCCGAGCGGTTGAGTAACTTCGTCTGCTCCCTGCGTCCCGGCGAGCTCAAGCGCACGGTGAGCGTCATCACCGATTTGACCAAAGAGGGGGAGATTACCTCAGTCGAGGTCCTGCCCACGGCGATCAATTCCCGGCACCGGTTGTGGTACGAGCTGGCCCAGGACCTGATCGAGGGTAAGAAAAGTCCCGACGTGCAGGAGTTCGGCCACGGTAAGCCCCAGGCGGAGATGAACGAGCTTGCCAGGCGGTTGCGCCGGATGGACGAGCTGGCGAAGGTCCTCTACAAGCGGCGGCTGGCGAGGGGGGCGATTGATCTGGACCAGCCCGAGGCCAAGATCACCCTGGACTCATCAACCGGCAAGCCGCTCGAGATCCGGATCAAGGAGCGGCTGAAGGCCCACCAGCTCATCGAGGAGTTCATGCTCCTGGCGAACGAGGCGGTGGCCAAGCTTCTCACCGACGCCAAGGGGCCGTCCCTCTACCGCGTCCACGACAAGCCGGACCCCAAATCCCTGAGGCACCTGGCCAAATCGCTGAAGTATCTGCAAATTGACTTCTCCGGCGACGAGCTGACCGATCCGAAGGCGATGCAGCGTCTGATCAAGGTCGCCACCGGGAAGCCGCTGGAGCGTCTGATCAAGTACTTGCTGTTGCGGAGTCTCCAGCGGGCGGAATATTCGCCGAAGAACATCGGGCACTTCGGCCTGGCCTCGGGCTGCTACACGCATTTCACCAGCCCCATCCGCCGCTATCCCGATCTCGTCATCCATCGCCTTCTAAAGGCCCTCCACCGTGGCGATGGGCCTCCCTACGGCAGGTCCGAGCTGGGGGAGATCGCCAACCATACCTCGGGGACCGAGGAGATCGCCGAGGAGGCCGAGCGCGAGGCCGATACCTTCAAGAAGCTCGAGTACCTCACCGGGCACCTGGGAGATATTTTCGCCGGAACCATCACCGGGGTAATACCTAAGGGCGTTTTCGTCGAGCTGAACGACCTGCTGATCGAGGGGCTGGTCCACGTCACCAAGCTCGGCGACGACTACTACCGTTTCCAGGAGTCGCCGGATCAGCTCGTGGGCCAGAGCACGGGTAAGAGCTACCGGCTCGGCGATCAGCTCCAGGTGCAGGTGGTGGGTGTTGATCTGGCGATGCTGCGGCTCGACTTGAATCCCGCCGGCGCTAAGTCCGAGCGCAAGCCGGACCGGGGGAGACGTCGGCCCCCGGCTCCCGGAGAGCCTCACTGGCTCAAGTACATCCCGCCCAAACACCGCCGTCGAGCGAAAAAGAAGCGGAGAGGAAAAAAGTAGAACTTGAACTAACGCCGGGCGTTGGACCAACGCAGCGCGTTGGATCGCAGTTCCGCGAGGAAAGCCCTCAGTTATCCATCATCGGTTTCCGCGAGCGAAACCGTTAATACGTAGCGCGGCCCCTCTGTGGGCCGACGCATAAATCTCCCTCTCCCTGTGGGAGAGGGCTAGGGTGAGGGCTGCCATATTCCCCCTCTCCCTGTGGGAGGAGCGGTCGCTCACGGTCCGGGGTGGGGGTTGCCTTATAAACGGGCGCGCTCCAGAGCCCCCGCCCTACGAACATTGCGGATTACCTCGTGATGACCAACCGGCGGGTGAGGGTGCCTACGTTGGTACTCAACCGGGCGACGTAGACGCCTGAGGGGAGTGCTGAGGTGTCGTAGGCTATTTCGTGGCGGCCTAGGGCGGTTGAGAGGCTGATAGAGGATGC
>DAOVLG010000108.1 GCA_030631385.1 Candidatus Coatesiibacteriota bacterium
CAATGAGCTGGGCGGTGAGCGAGTTGACCACGAAGGGCGCGCCGCAGATGTAGTACTCGTCCTCCGTATGTCCCGCGAAGAACTTGCCGAAGAAGACGCGGTCCATGCGCCCCCACTCGCCGCCCCAGTCCCTGGCCCCCTCGTTGGAGAGGATCGGGACGTAGTGGAATTTCTCGTGCTTCTTCCACTCTTCAATGTCTTGGGTACCGTAGAGGTCCCCCTCCACCCGAGCACCGAAGTAGAGATAAACTTCGACTCCGGTGTCTTCGGCGAGGATGACGGGAATCATGCTGCGGAAGGGCGCCAAGCCGACGCCGGTGGCCAGGCACACCACGTCGCGCCCCGAAGGGGAATAGACGAGTTCGCCGTAGGGACCGGAGAAGACTACGCGATCCCCCACCCCGAGGCCGTGGAGGTAGGGGCTGACGGCTCCGTCCCTCTCGAGGCGGACGTTGAGCGAAATCCGGTCCTCGACCCAGGGAGGGGAGGAAATGGAGTAGGCGCGGTATACGATGTCCCCGGTCGAAGGGTCGGGGGCCTGCATCTGAACGTACTGCCCGGCCTTGAAGCTGATCCGCTCCGGTTCGATCAGACGAAAGGTGAGCCCGCGGATCTCGGGCGTCAGCATCTCGACGGTCTCGACCTCCGCCTCGAACTCCTTGAACTCGATGTACTCCGGGGGGATGGTCACGTGGAGTTCGTCGGTTAGCTTCACCTGGCAGGAGAGCCGGAAGCCCGCGGTCCGCTCCTCGTCGGAAAGGGCCTTCAGCTCCTTCGGCATCAGGGGGCCGCCGCCACGGGGCACCTTCAATTTGCAGTATCCGCACATGCCCCGCCCGCCGCAGGCGCTGGGGATGGAGTAGTGCTCCCGGAACAGCGTGTGGAGGAGTGTGTCCCCGGCCCTGGCCGGGATGACCTTGTCCTCGTTGACTATCAGCTTGCTGATATCTGATTCATTCATGGTTGTTCCTTTGCCGGATGGACTCGCTGGGATGCTTTATCCGCTGAGCTGGACGGTGAGGTTGGTCACCGCCGGGACGAGCAAGAGTCTAAGGGCGACGCCGCACCCGCCGATGACCGCGCTGGAGGTGAGGATAATGGGGAGCATGGTCTACACCGACCTTAAAAGCTCCCTTGGTTTAATAACAGTATCACTTCCCAATATATTATCTAACACTTGTCCTATCATACCATCACTCGTCATGAATTTCTCAAAATAAAGCCCATAATATATCAATTGCTCGAGGTCACCAAAATCATTAAACATAGGAGTGTATTTTGAGCCATTACTTTTCCTAAGGACAGCAATTCTAAGTAAGTAAGCATAATATGCGTTTGCATATAGATATAGATTGTCAGGAAGTGTTTCTGGAAAACTTGACACTCCGTTTTTGCCAAATATATCACAATAGCGACATTTTAATGTAGTATAGATGATTTCGTAATTAAACAACTGAGGTAAATCATCAAACAAGGTTTGGTATTTAACCATTTCGAGCTTCTCCCTTCCGCCATAAAATGAATACAATTTATCGATCACAACTCTTACTTCGTCTTTAAAGCCTTTGTAAGCTCTAAGCCTATCATCACGAATTTCGTTGATGTAACTCTCTAAAGATGTTTCATCGCTTGTCTCACTATAAACTCTGATATTAGAGATAATAGTAGACGTATCTTTACCCTCCGCTTTGATTCCAGTTAGTTGTTCTTTTAGGACCTCATTAGTGTTTGGTAGCATTTCAAATTTTAATAATTGCCTTGCTACGCATTTTTTTGCCGAAAACGGGTGCTTAGTCGAAGTTATTATTTCCATGAAATTTAATGGGCTCACATACAAATCGTCACTTCTAAAGTGATTAAAAAACTTGATCGCGTTAAGAGTGCCATCTACTAAATCGTAAGGAACGTTAGTGTCTAGAAGGTACTTCATCTCTTCTCCTTTTGGGTTAGAAACTCGTGTTTTCTAAAACTCGGTTTTTCCAGATAGTTAGATAATTGATTAAAATTTGGATGTTGTTTTATCATTTTAAACCAACGAGTATCACTTGTTAAAATTTTTTCTATGTACAAGTCACAGTAAATAAAATGTTCTATGTCAATCCAATCCGTCTCTTTAGGTTTTGTACCTTGCGTAAGCATATTTACGACATACATAAACTGGGCATTAGCATATGGATATAATGTATGCGGAAGTTCTTTACACCCACTAACATCGATTTTATTAAACACTTTAAGCCTTTTTATAAATATGTTGTTGTACATTGAGTATCTATTAATATCTTTCAGCATACGCCTAATCTCATCTTTATTCAATTTTCTATTAATATTTTTGCCAAAGTACTTCAGTGTATTTCTTTTTACCTCATGTATGGTGTTGCGTGTTATGTTGCCAGCTTCTTTGTGTTTTATACAAACTTCCTTTAATAACTCATTTAAGTGATTACGGTTACCCATTCGTTTTCCTAGAATAAATAATAAACCTCTAAGCATATGAGTTAAGTTGTTCTCTTTTACATCTTTCACTTTAATGCCGTAATGTTCAGCAAGAACAGTATTAACTGGTTTAAGTATTTCTACTCCTAGAATTTTTGTGAATTCATGCGCTGCATTAGAACGATATTCAAGAGTGTTTTCGCTGCATAATAACTCACTTGCAGTTAGGGGTGATATGAATAATAAGTTATCCCAATCAAGTGGTAGATAATTATGATCAACTTTCACTTTGGGGTCAGCAAGATGATAAAAAACATTAGTATCAAAGAGGTATCTCATATTAATGGGTTGTTAGAATTACTGTAGTCCCCTCCGGCGGTTCCTCGCGCAGGGATTCGGCAATTTCAGCGAAGTCCGGCGCGTCGTCCGCCAGGACGCCCACCACCAGGTACAGCTCGCTCACGCCCGTGGTCTCCACGCCCTCGGTCTCGGCGAAAAAGCCGCCTGCGAGTAATGCAACTACAAGAGCCAGAATAACGGCTTTTTAAATCACACACCTCGTTTACCCTTACGCCGGTTTGGTGTGGAGTTTCTTTTCCCGCATTTCTTGGGTATGTCACCCCTTTAGTACTCAACGTCCACCGGGACCGCGGCGTTCTCAGCCGGCAGGCGCTTTCGGGAGTTCGCAGGTTCTACGCGTAATGAGCCACACGGCGGCGAAAATCAGGTACAGCGTGGTGGACGATACCAGCATCAGGATGTAGGACGGGTGGTAGAAACCCATCTGTTTGGCCAGGAAAACCAGACCTTCGAAAATCGGCCAGGTGACCAACAGCTTGACGGCCATGCCCCGCCAGCCTTTGGATTCAGCGTACATAAAGATCAAACTGAGCGGTAGGAGCAAGCCGATCAGATGGGTGCACCAGGTCACGTTGTTTAAGAGAAAAACGACGAAAAAAACTAGGGAGTAATCGCACATCCGCTCCCAGGTGCTGCGGGGCTTGCGCCAAAGCGTTACGGTGGTTACCGACAGAGCGAGAAGATTGACCACCTTGGTCAGAAAGGAGAAAATCATCGGGGAGAGGGCGAGTAAATTGTAGCCCAGCGCCCCCGCTTTAACCGGCTCCGTCAGGTAGCGGGCCAGGGCTCCGGTGAGGGAAACGTTCTTGTCGTGGTAAACCATGTAGAACACCTGCTGGGAACTCAACAGGGCTGGCTGTAGAAAAAAGCGGTAGTAGTCGTTGTACAACTGAATCGTACCCTCGACGCTGCGGACCAGAAGCGGCACCAGTCCGTTGGCCGCTAGGAAAACACCCGCTGCCGTACAGACGAGCTTCCACCTGCCCCGCAGCAGGAAATAGGCCAGGAAGACCACCGGCGTGAGCTTGAGGGCTGTCGCCAGTCCCAGGAGTAAACCGCCGTAGACGTCCCTACCACGTTCCGTCTGAACCAGGCCCCCCAGAACGAGGGCCAATACCAGAATATTCGATTGACCGTACACGAACAGGTTCAGGTACCAGAACGCAGCCGTGCCGAGGAAGGTTAGGGTGAAAATGAAGCCGAAGCGGGTCCGCACCCTTGGGTCTTGCGTGCCGCGGATGAGTTGATACAACCATTTGATGCACAACAGCGTCAAGATGATATTGAGCAGGCCGTACACGATGTAGAAGCCGGTCTGCGGCAGCCAGCCCAGCAGGCCGACCAGGGCGGCGAAGAAGGGGGGGTTGTAGAACTTCCAATACCCCGGTTCGTAAACCTGTTCTCCTGCGTAGAAGCTATTCCCAGCCTGGTAGAAGATCGTCAGGTCGTTGCCCTCGAGGTTGACCCTCACCAAGGAGTCCACGCTCAGGTAACCGCAGGTGACGATAGCGACAGCGCCCAGGATAATCCAGAACCTGTTGACGAGTTTCCCGCTCCAGGATTCCTTCAACCACGCCCACAGATGTGTGAGGACATCCGACGCGGCCGTCTCTTGCAGTTGCCGATCAGTAATTCCCATCACTCCCTCGCCGCCTCGGCGCACAGCTCAAGGATCCGTTTTATTGAGTCCGGTATGGTACGGATGATTCAATTACAGACGCCTGGCAATAGCGGCAGGATGAGCCTTCCACAGACCATTGACGACGTTTTTAGGTAATCGCCTTTCTAGGCAAGCGCTCCTTTAGTACTCAATATCCACCGGGACCGCGCTGCACCAGCCGGTGGTCCCCTCGAACACACAGAGGTACCGGAAGTCGTCGCGGGTCTCGAAGGGGATGAAGGTCAGAGGCTTCCCGGCCTCGGTGGTGACGACGCGCTCCCCTCCGACCGGTTCACTCATCAGCCCAACCTCCTCGTCGAGGTATCCCCAGCGGTATTCACCCCGCAGCGAACCCACCATCAGGTTACAGTAATACTCCATAGTCGGGGAGAGGCCCAGCCGTTCGCCGAAGCGGTTCCCCGGGGGGAAAACCGGCGCGAAGACGCCCAGGTCCTCGTACCACTTCAGGTCGAACTCCAGGGCGAAGTTCTTGCAATCCCGCAGGTAGTTTGGCGGCGCCAGAGTGTGGGTCACCCTGTCCTGGGGCCCGATCTCGGCGCTTACCAAGAGTTCGGGGAGATAACGGAAGGGATCCACCTCGTCCTGGGGTATGTAGTTAACCTCGGTCCGACAGCGGAAGCCGTCGGCGGTCGGGGCCAGCTCGGAGGAGAACTGGCGGCCCCAAGCTGTCCAACCGCCGTCGTCGCCGTAGTAGTACGGCTCGACGATCTCCTCATAGTAACCCAAAATCTGCCGCAGCCCGCCGTCCGCTAAGGTGAACCAGGCCACCTCCCGCCGGGTGGAGTGGACCCGTCCAATGCCCCGCCAGAGGGGGAAGAAATCAAAACATAGCTTGATCTCTGGACGCCCGTCGCCGGTGATGTCGTCAATTAAAAGGTAGTAGAGGCTCCACCAGCCGTGATCGCTGGACTCCTGCGGAAGCTCCTCCAGTGGGTAAGGTTTATTGAGGATGTCGAGGACGATGTCGACCAGGTGGAACTCAGCGTCCACCGAGCCCTCTACCCGGAGGATAATAGGGAGGTAGTGGTACCAGCCCGTCTCGTACCAGTACGGTTCCTCCTGGACGTACATCTCGCCGGGGCCCGCGTAGATACGCTCCAATGTCCCGTCGCCGTCCAGGTCGGCCTCGGTCTCCAACTCGTACTCGCCGAAGTTGTGCTCGAAAACGAGGTAGGGCTCGCTAATCCGGCCGTAGTCGTACACACCCACCGCCACGTAACCGGATCCCTCATCGGTGAGGATCTCGGCCCAGATGTACTCGGGATAGGCGTCGTGGTCGTATTCGGCGGCGTACTCGAGGATCTTGACCCGGTCACCGCGGTGCAACGTGCCGATCCTGTTCCCGTCCAGGCTAGGCGCGTCGCGGAGGTTGAGGGCGTCTGAGTCCACCAGGGCGTAGATCGGCTCGTAGTCGGGCGAGGACGCGGGCAGAGCCCACTCCGGCGCCTCGAAGGCCGCCGATACCGATACCAACAACGCCGTAACCAATGCGATCCTGCTCATCATCCTTCCCTCTGGTAACCTAAAATTGGGTCATTAACCAATAACCGTGTGGTTGACCTGCAACCTGTGAATGCCAATGCAAGAGACCTCCGTGCAGGTCCATCTTCAACAGATCACCTCAGCGCTGGCGGTGGCACAGTTTTTGCTCAAATAAAATCGAAATAGTCCGTCGGGTCCCTTAAATGCAAAAACCTGTGCCACCGCCTCACGTATGTTCGCATTACGGATTAAAGAGGTGAATCCTTGGAGGTCTCTTGCAGGTTTCAGTCAGTATGTTTTTTATGTCCGTTATGCTCACACTGTGTGATCAATCCTGGGCCTCTTCGGTTCCCTTGGTCCCGTCGGGTTCCAGCTCCGGTTTGTTGAAACGGAGGGTGAAGGTGGCGCCCTTTCCGGGCGTGGAGGTCACCAGCACGTCGGCCCGGTGCAGCCGGACCACCTGGGCGACGAAGGAGAGGCCGAGG
>DAOVLG010000450.1 GCA_030631385.1 Candidatus Coatesiibacteriota bacterium
CGTGGTGCGCGCCGGTGGGGATGGTGTTGAATCCTGCCGTGCGCGTGGTGACGGACTGGAAATAGCCCGCCATGACCTTCCCGCCCACGGACAGGCCCTCCATGGAGTTGTTCCACTCCAGGGGGGTGATGGCCAGCCAGCCGACGACAATTAATATTACGGAGACGACGAGGACGAGCTTGGTCTGCAGCGTCAGCCGGCTGTGCGGCTTACCCTTCTTGGTCCTTCGTCGGAAGCTGGTCAGGTTCATCAGCACGATGAAGCCCAGACCGCCCAGGAGGATGAGCGTGGAAATTATGATCGAGGTGCCGAAGGAGCCGGCGTGGGCCTCCATGTTGGTGGAGTTCAACGAAAATCCGGCGTTGCAGAAGGCGGACACCGAGTGGAAGGCCGAGGAGAACAAAAGCTCGCTCTTGTCGGGATACTTGGGCTCCCAGGTCTGGTACAGCAGGCCGAAGCCCAACAGCTCTAAGAGGAGCGTGACCAGTAACATGTATACGAGGAGCCGCCGGACGGTGGAGATGGCGTCGGCCTCGTAGGCGCGGGAGTAGAGGGCCACCTCCTTGCGGGCCAGCCGGATGCCCAGCAGGGCGGAGAAGAAGGCGGTGAAGCTCATCAGCCCCAGGCCGCCGATCTGGATCAGCCCCAGGATCACCGACTGGCCGAAGCGGGTGAAGTAACCGCCGGTGTCAACCACGATCAGACCGGTGACGCAGGTGGCGCTGGTGGCGGTGAACAGGGCGTCTATGGGGTGGATGTGGCCGGAGACCGTGGCGCGGGGTAGGGACAACAGCAACGTACCTACGCCGATGACCGCGAGGAAGCTGATGAGGATGAACCGGACCGGGCGCTCGGAGAGCGAGGCCAGGGTGCGGTTGCCACGGACGAAGCGGATGATCAGATTGGCCGCGATGAAGAGCTGACCGCCCAGCATGGCCTCGGAGGTATCTGAATCACCGCCTACCCAAACTCCGGCCATCACCCCCTCATCGCCGGAACCAGAGGATCTGACGAGGAGGTAGACGAGGTAGACCACCACCACGCACCGCTCGGCCAGCTGCTCCTTGGCCCAGGTGAGACTCCGGTGGGAGAAGACGGTCTGAGCGACGGGCATCAGGCAGAAGACCAGGATGATGAGCGCCTGGGCGACGTGGATGATCTGGCGGAGGGCGCCCGAGGGGAAGAAGCCGTACTCGATGATGAAGCCGGCGATCGCCGTGATGGCGCAGATGAGGAAGACCCGGCGCAGCATACGGTCCACCCGGGTCCGCAGGGCGGGCGTGAAGGTGAACTTACGCTGGATCAACTCCCGAACCGATTCTTCTTGTTGGGCCATGTAACCGGGGGAATGTAGGTTGATAACGTTCGGATTGTACCCCAGGCCCATCCCCCTCGGCAAGGGCGCTCCTTGACCCAGACCCGTGAGGATAACCACCGGCTACTGAAGGGTGGTTCCCGCTAGCGCCAACGCAGCACGTTGGAACGCAGCAACGCCGGGCGTTGCATCCCAGACCCGCGAGGATAAGCTTCCTCGATCCGAGAACGGTCCCCGCGAACATACCCAAAACGTAGGGGCGGCCCTCTGCGGCCGCCCGCCAGCGCCGGGCGCTGGACCCCGGCCCCGCGACTCCACGGCATCACCAATCGAACCGATAGCGCTGCGTACACGCGTAACTAATAGTTCCCGTTGCTCGCCAGCTTGAAGCTGGACACGGCTCCGCGACGAGGACTTCTTTCAATTTGATAATCACTTCCCGCGAGCGGTACTCCTACAAGGGGCGTCCTCTTAGTCCGCCCGCGGGAGGGTTAACAGACCCTCCCTTACGAGACCCTCACCTACGGCGCATAACACACGTAGGGACCGACCCTTAGGTCTATTCTCCGCTAACCACCATGTAAGGCGGGGCGTAGAAGCCCCGCGCTACTTCCCTCTC
>DAOVLG010000040.1 GCA_030631385.1 Candidatus Coatesiibacteriota bacterium
AAGAGTTGTGATCCCTTTGTATTTATATTTACGATTCTTTACGATTCGTTGGGCTTCCAGTCAACCAGGCGGCGGCGCAGGGTGTCCAGGGCATGGATGACGGTCCGGCGGCGGACCAGCTCCCGATCGCCGGTGAGTTTGAGGTGACGGGCGAATAGGAAATGGCCGTCGGTATTATGGTGGATTCGGGTCCTCTTTAACTCGTTCAGAAGGCTACCCCGGCCTTCGGGCCAGCCGCTGAGCGTCCGCCTGCTTTGGGCCAGACCGCAGAAGACGGTCCCGACCGGCTTCTCCGGCGCACCCCCACCGGGACCGGCGACGCCGGTGGTGGAGAGGGCGATGTCGCAACCAAGCGTCTCCAGGGCTCCGAGCGCCATGGCCGCCGCGGTTTCACGGCTCACGGCGCCGTGTTTTTCGAGAACCTCGGTTGGCACGCCGAGGCGTGAGGACTTGACCTCGTTGGCGTAGGCGATGATTCCACCGACGAAATATTTCGAGCTGCCGGGAATGTCGGTGATTTTTTTCGCTATACCGCCGCCGGTGCAGCTCTCGGCGGTTCCGAGCGTCAGGCCCAGCTCGACCAGCCTCCGTCCAACCGATTCGGCCAGAGTGACGCCGTCGTAGGCGTACACGCAGCCCCCGACAGCGCCTTCGATTCTTTTCCCCAGCTCCCCAAACCTCGACGCGGTCTTTTTTGTATCGGCGGCGATGAACAGGGTCAGGCGCAGGTCCACCAGGCCGTGGCGGGGGAGGAAGGCGAGCTCGATGCCGGCCTCGTCCAATTCACCCAAAACCCCCGCATCCCCCAGGCGCTGGGCGAGGACGCTCTCGGCTACGCCCACGGTGCGGATCGTGCGCTTGAGGCGCTCGTGCGGCCGGTCCAAAAGGTTACCGACTGCCTCCCGGATCCCGGCCTCCCAGAGTTCCTCGACCTCCTTCGGCACACCGGGGAGAAGACACACGTGGCCGCCGACGGTGGCGGCGAGCTGCCCCGGCGCGGTGCCGGCGGGATTGTAGACGATCACGGCTCCGGCCATCTTGCGGTACTGGCTCTCGTTGATGACGGGCATCTCGATGGCACGCCGGGCGAAGACCTCGCGCACCCACCGGGCCTGTTCGGGGTCTACGACCAGCTCCCGTCCGATCTCCCCGGCCACCGCTTCGAGGGTGATGTCGTCCCGGGTGGGCCCGAGACCGCCGGTGGTGACCACCAGACCGGCTTCGATGAGACCCCGGCGGACGGCCCCGGCGATGGCTTCCGCCTCGTCGGGCACGCTGTACCGGAAAATCACCCGGATTCCGAGATCGCCCAGCCTTTTTCCTAAAAAGGCCGAGTTGGTGTCTACGGTGTCGCCGGAGAGGATCTCGTTGCCGATGGTGATGATCACCGCCTTCACGATTACTCTTTAGGCTCGGTTTCGGGCTCGGTGGGCTCTTCGTCGGAGATCTCCGTCACTTCCACCTCTACCGGCGTTGGTGCTTCAATCTCGGGAGGTCGGCGTCTACGCGCGTGGTATGCGGCCCGCTCCGCGTATCCGCCGGGCCACCGGACGGACCAGGGCCAGCCGGTATCGTCGAGCTGGAAAATATATCCCTGGGGCTGAACCTCGACCTCCAGACAGAGACGCTCGCCCCAGGCCGTCCCGATCTCGGACCACCCACCCGTTTTAAGCTCCAGCGCGTAATCGAAGCGCTGGCGCAGGTCCCGTGCGGGCAGTCTGTATTCCTCCTCGCTCCGCAGCTCGCAGGCGGCTAGGAGAACGGCGAGGGCGCCGGGGGAGGGCCCGTCGGTCAGAACGGATTCAAATCGGGTCAGTCCGGGTCGGCCGACGGCCCTTTCCCCTCGACCCCGGGGCGGATGAACCGTCATCGTTACGACTCCCGGCAGTTGTCGGCCCCCGCTCCAGCCGGTACCGGTTTCGAGGGAGTACTCCACCCGCCAATGACCGGAGTCGCACCGGATCGTCTCGCGGCCCAGATAGTAGGGATCAGCGTTTCTGAAGGGTTTGATGAAGCACTCGAGGACGAGCGGTTCATCCAGGTCGTTCGGGATGCGCCTTTCCGGAACGCGCGAGTGCGCCCGCCTTGTATCGTCCGGTAAATCCGGCCCGTACTTTAGAACCGGCGACGGTCCACCGCAGCCGAGGATTATCAAGGATAAGCCTAGAAGAACCAAGTTTTTTACGTCCTCCATGACTGCGAATTTTAGCACAGGACCCGTTGACCGACAAGCGGTCCTACGGCGACGCGGGTACACCGATTGTGGTAGACTCTATTCAGCGTTGTGACTATCGTCGCCGGGGTTTTGCAGCCTAGGAGAGGTTTTGTCCGAGAAGCAGAAGATCCTGGTCACCAGCGCCCTCCCCTACGCCAACGGCCCGCTCCACGTGGGCCAGCTCGCCGGCGCCTATCTCCCCGCCGACATCTTCGTCCGTTATCATCGGCGACTGGGGAGCGACGTGGTGTATATCTGCGGGTCCGACGAGCACGGCGTGGCCATCACCCTCGCCGCCGACGCGCAGAACACGACCCCGAAGGCCATCGTTGATTTCCATCACCCCCGCCTGAAGCGGACCTTCGAGAGGCTCAATTTTACACTGGATTACTACGGGCGCACCTCCTCCCCCCTCCACCACGAGACCGCCAGGGCCTTCTTCCGCGTCCTGCACGACGCCGGCTATCTCTCCATCCACACCGGGGAGCAGTTCTACGATTCGAGCGCGGATCGCTGGCTGCCCGACCGGTACGTGGAGGGAACCTGCCCACACTGCGGCTTCGAGAACGCCCGGGGGGACGAATGCGAGGGCTGCGGCCGCTGGATCGAGGCCCGGACGCTCATCCATCCCAAGAGTAAACTGACCGGCGCCACCCCCGAGCTGCGGAATACCTCCCACTGGTACTTCCGGCTCTCCGAGCTCCAGGACGAGGTCAAGCACTGGGTCGAGGCCAGGGACGCCTCGATGGGCTGGAAACCAAACGTGCTCAACTACTGTCGTTCCTGGTTCAAGGACGGCCTGAGGGACCGTCCCGTGACTCGGGACCTGGACTGGGGTGTCAAGGTTCCCCTCGACGGAGCCGAGGGCAAGGCGATCTACGTCTGGTTCGAGAACGTGCTGGGCTACGTCTCGAGCACCAAGGAATGGGCGGCGGAGCAGGGCGATCCCGAGAGGTGGAGAGAATTCTGGCTCAACCGGGACTGCCGTCTCTTCCACTTCATCGGCAAGGACAACATCGTCTTCCACGCCATCCTCTTTCCGGCGATGATTTTCGCCTACAACGAGGCGGTGGATGAGGCTGAACGCTTCGTCCTGCCCGAGAATATTCCGGCCAACGAGTTTTTGAACGTAGAGGGGAAGAAGCTCTCGACCAGCCGCAACTGGGCCGTGTGGGTGGACGACGTGCTGGACGCCTTCCCCACCGACTACCTCCGCTACTACATGACCTTCTGTCTGCCCGAGACCCGGGACACCGACTTCAGTTGGTACGAGTTCGCCGAGCGCGTGAACTCCGAACTGGCCGACATCTACGGAAATCTTGCCAACCGTACCCTGGTCTTCATCCAGAGGTACTTTGACGGGGTGGTGCCGGAGCCAGGCGAGTCCGATGACGCCGCCAGGGTCCTGGGCAGCGAGGTGGCGCGCCTGGTCGGCGAGGTCGCCCGCAGCATCGAGGACTTCCGCTTCCGCGGGGCGGCCAAGCTGATGATGTACGTGGCCCGGGCCGGGAACAAATACTTCGACGAACAACAACCCTGGATTACCCGGAGGGAGGATCCCGCGGCCTGCGCCCGGACGATGTACCACCTCTGTCAAACGTTGGCCTCCCTGGCCATCGTAAGCGAACCCTTCGTTCCCGCCTCAGCGGCGCGACTGGCGGAGCAGCTGGGAATTCCCCGCAAAACTTACGAAGGCTGGCTCTGGGAGGACGCCGCGCGGGATGACCTCGTTCCCACCGGTACAAAGCTGGGCCGAACCGAGGTTCTCTTCACCAAGTTGGAACCGGAGGAGATCGAACGGCAGCGGGCCAAGCTGGGAAAGCCGCTGAAGACTCGAGAGGAGGGACCGGTGAACGTATTGCCGCTGTCCGAGGACCGGCTGGATATCGCCGATTTTACCCGGCTGGACCTCCGCGTGGCGCGGATTATCGCGGCCGAGCGGGTGCCCAAGGCGAAGAAGCTCCTGCGTCTCGAGGTTGACCTGGGTTTGGAGAAGCGGCAGATCGTCGCCGGCATCGCCGAGTTCTACGAGCCGGAAGAAATCGTCGGGAAGCTCATCGTGGTGGTGGTCAACCTCAAGCCGGCCAAGCTCATGGGCGTCCAGAGCCGGGGGATGCTCCTGGCCGCAACCACGGTGGAGGGTGACGGCCTGCGGCTCGTGACCCTGGACGGCGACATCACACCGGGTTCCAAGGTTTCGTAAAATGAGACCTTTGAAAAAGTCAATATATCGCACGTGGCGGGTGTCTACACCCGCCCGCGGGCGACTCTCGTAGGGTCGCCCCTAAAAAATTTGACCCGGAGAGCTGTCCATGTCTAAAGGGAATGAACAGCGCGAGGTTCTTTTCGAGAAAGACTGTCCCGCTATGAACCTGGGGCGGGTGATCGTTCTGGGTTTAGGCAACCAGGGACGGGCCCACGCCCTCAACCTGCGCGACAGCGGCGTCGAGGTGCACGTCGCCCTCCGCGAGGGGTCGGAGAGCGCCGAATCAGCACGAAACGAGGGTTTAACGGTGTGCCGGATTGCCGAGGCGGCCGAGGCCGATGTGGTTGTCTGGGCAATACCCGACGAGTCCATGCCCGACGCGGCGGGTACTCTGGTCGGAATAAAAGACGGCCAGCTCTGGCTCTTCCTCCACGGCATGTCGGTGACCTGGGGCTGGATTGATCCTCCAAAAAACGCAGACGTAGTTCTCCTCGCCCCCCAGGGTCCGGGCACCGCCTTACGTGAGCTCTACCAAGGAGGCGGCGGCCTGCCGGCGGTTCTCGCCGTCGAGACCGATTACACCGGTTCGGCGAAAGAACGTCTGCTGGCCTACGCCCGGCTGGTTGGATGCGCCCGGGGCGGCCTCCTCTGGAGCAGCTTCCGCGAGGAGACCGTCGTGGATCATTTCGGTGAGCAGGCCGTGCTCTGCGGCGGCGTTCCGGCGCTGGTAAGGGCGGCCTGGGAGACTCTGGTCGAGGCCGGCCACGATCCCCATCTGGCCTACATCGAGTGTCTGATGCAGCTCAAGCTACTCACCGACCTGATGTATTCCTCCGGGGTGTCGGGCATGCGGCGGCGGATTTCCCAAACGGCGCTTTACGGTGCGGCAACCGAGGGGGAGGGGGTTATCGGAGAGGAGACCAAGGAACTCCTGAAGAACCTTTTGAACCGCCTCGAATCGGGCGGGTTCGCCAAACATTGGCTCGCCGCCTCCCGGGGAGGGGAGTGGCCTCGCGAGAGGAAACGCCTGGTCGGTGGCGGAGATTCCTTCGGGGACGCCGGTCGTTGGGTGCGGAAAAATCTCCATTGGCCCGGGATCGGGGGGAAGAAATGAATGTTCAGTTGCCCACCACGCCCCCGATCCCCCAGATCTACTCCGTCGCCTACATCGTCGCCTTCGTGTTTCTCGTCATGGGGATCGCCGAGCAGTTCCGCTCCCGGGGCGTTATCTCCTCCATGGCGTCGCGGAAGATAGTGGGGCTCGGTGTGGTTCCGTGTATCCTGGCCGGGCCGTGGCTCTTCACCGACTGGTACTGGGCGATATCAGCGCCGGCGCTTTTTTTAATCCTCACCGCCTTTTCGATGAGGTTCGGATTGATCTCGAGCCTGGACGCCGAGCGGGGGCGCTTCGGCGCCGTGGCCTTCGCCATCGTACTCTGCGCTTCGGTCTTCATCGGCTGGTTCTTCACCGAGATGGGACGTGAGCCGGATCTAAGGCCCCTCGCGGTCTTTTGCATCCTCCCCTCGATCTTCACCGACGGCTTTTCCTGCCTCATCGGCATGCGGTTCGGGCGGGGAGAGCTGATGCACGGCCGCTCGAAGATCGGAACCGCCGCCGGGATCGTGGGTGGTGTGTCGGCTTTCGTAGTCGTGAATCTCGTCTTCGGGTTCACCGGCTGGGTCCCCTACCTGCTCGGTATCGGCTTCGGGGTGGCGACCGGGTTTACCGAGCTCGTGAGCCCGATCCAGCTCGACAACCTCACCACGGGCGTCGTGGCCGGCATCGGCGGGTATCTAATCCTCACCCTGGGCTAAAAAAAGACAAGGAGTGGGTTGACATGAACCAGTGGATTTCGTTGGTCATCTCCTACGGGGCCGTCTTCCTGATCGTCGGCGTGGCGGGTTTTTTGGCCAAAAAGGAGATCATCTCCGGCGAGGCGGCGCGCAAGGTCGTCCACATCGGGGTCAGCAACTGGATCGTCCTCGCCCTCTTCATCTTCCAGGACTGGTATTTCGCTATAATCGGCCCGGTCTCCTTCATCCTCATCAACTACATCTCCTGGAAGCTCGATCTCTTTGGCGGGATGGAGTCCGGGGACAAGAGCCCGGGCACGGTCTTCTTCGCGATAATCCTTTCGATTCTGACCTGGCACTTCTGGTGGCTCTATAACATCGGCGCCGGTGATTTCCGCTACATCGCGGTGTTGGGGATCCTGGTCCTGGGCTGGGGCGACGGCCTCGCGGCGGTCTTCGGGCATAAGTGGGGAAAGAAGAAGCTTGTAAATAACAAGACACTTGTCGGCACACTGACGATGTTCGTGGTGAGCGCCGTCGTGATCTTCTCGGTCCTGGGCTTCGCCGGCGCGCACAACATGCTGACCAACGTACTGTTGGCCCTCGGCCTGTCCGCCCTTGGAACCCTGACGGAGCTTTTTACCCCAGGCGGCTGGGACAACCTCCTCATCCCCCTGGTCGTATCCTACGCCTATTACGGCTGGCTTCTCGCCGTAGGGGTTTTCTGATAGAATGGCCCTCGTATCTTCAGCATCTGTGAGGGGTACCCGTTGATCGTCGGCTTCTTCTCCGATATCCACGCCAATCTCGACGCTCTGGTGATGGTGTTGGACCACCTCCGAAGCTTGGAGGTGGACGCGCTTTACTGCGGCGGGGACATCGTTGGATACGGGGCCAGCCCCAACGAATGTCTGCACATCGTTCGCTTCGCCAAGGGTGATAAGCGTGTGACCAGGAAGAGCATTCTCGAGATCCTCTCGACAACCGATCTCCAGGAGCCGGAACGGCTCGTAAAATTCCTCGCCAAGACCACCACCGTGACGGGCAAGGGAAACCACGATCACGTGGCGATCACCCCGGGTGCCGAGTACCTCTTCAACTCCTTCGCCGCCCGGGCGATCCTCTGGACCCGGGAGGAGATCACCCCGGAGAACGTGGACTACATCGTAAAACTCCCCATGGCCATAGACGCGGATGACGACGGCCGGCCGGTAAAGCACAAGAAAAGCAAGACCGTCCTTTTTCGCCTGGTGCATGCGAGCCCCCACGAGCCGGAGCGCTGGCATTACCTGCTGAACCGGCGCGAGATAGAGCGGGCCTTCAACGCCCTCGACGTGGGCTTTTGTTTCATCGGGCACAGCCACCAGCCGGTTATCTTCGAGCAGCACGAGGACGGTTACGTCGAGGTGATCACCGAGGAGGAGCACGTTCCCAGCATCTTCCGACGCTACATCATCAACATGGGGAGCGTGGGCCAGTCCCGGGACGGCAACCCCAAGAGCTGCTGCGCCACCCTCGAGTTCACCCCCGGTTTCCGCAACCTGATGATCCGGCTGCACCGGGTGTCCTACGACATCCCCCGGGCCGCCGAGCGGATCATCGCCGCCGGTCTGCCCGAGGAGCTGGGCGGACGGCTACTGCACGGGATCTGATTAACGAATAATGGATAACTTCAGACAATACCTGGAGGATATATCCAGCGCATACGAAAAGGGTGATGCAACGGAGCATACGTATAGGCCGTTTCTTAAAACGCTTGTAGAGTCAATTCAATCGGGTATTATCGCCACCAATGAGCCCAGCCACATCAAGGTCGGCGCGCCCGATTTCAATATCCGCAGTAACAAGCTCATCATCGGCCACATCGAGTGCAAGGACGTGGGCAAGGACCTTAGAGATGAATCAAAATCCGACCAGCTAAAACGCTACCGAGCCAACCTGCCCAACCTCATCCTCACCGACTACATTGATTTCATCTGGTTCCGTGAGGGAAAGGAGATTGATAAGTCACATTTAGCCCGCCGCGACTCGAAAGGCAAGTGGAAGCTCGATACGGACGAGTTGCCTAGACTTCAGCAACTACTTGATAACTTCCTTGCTGTAGAGCCTGAGAAAATAAAAGATTCAAAAGCGTTGGCCGAGGCGTTGGCCCGACCGGCCCGCATGATCCGCGATACCATCCGGGGGATATTCAAGCATGAGGAGGAAGAGGGGAAGTTACACAATCAATTGACAGCCTTCCAAGAAACCCTCCTGCCGGATTTAGAACCGGATGACTTCGCCGATCTCTACGCCCAAACCATCGCCTACGGTCTCTTTGCCGCTCGGACAGAACTTGATCTACCGGCGAAGGATTTCACCTGGGAAACCGCCTTCTTCCACCTTCCGAAGGCCAATCCCTTTCTAAAATCATTATTTAGCAAGATGGTTGGGCCTGATGCCTGGAACCGCGCATCAAGCCTTGGATGGAGGAGCTGGCGCTCATACTGTCCCGCTCCGATATGTACGGCATCCTCGAGGATTTCGGGAAGAAGACCAAGCAGGAAGACCCGGTCGTCCACTTCTACGAGACCTTTATCGGGGCTTACGACCGGAAGATGAAAAAGGCCAGAGGCGTCTACTACACGCCGCAGCCGGTTATCTCCTACATCGTCCGTTCGATAGACTATCTACTCAGGGAGCGGTTCGGAAAGAGGGACGGGCTGGCTGATAAGAACGTCTACATCCTCGACCCTGCCTGCGGCACCGGTTCATTTTTATTAGAGGTTCTCCGGCTCATCCGCGGGCGCATACCGCGTGCCGGATGGAGCGATTACGTCCGTAAATACCTGCTCCACCGGCTATTCGGCTTCGAGCTCTTGATGGCCCCCTACATCATCTCCCATCTGAAGCTGGGGCTGTACCTGAAAGAGACCGGATTTGAATTCGATTCCAGGGAGCGCTTGGGGGTCTATCTGACCAACACACTCGAACCCGAGGTGGGGGAGCAGGAGCGGTGGTCCTTCGCCGGGGCGATTGCCGAGGAGGGCTGGCGCGCCCAGAAGGTCAAGCAGGAAGAGCCGATTATGGTGGTCCTCGGCAACCCGCCGTATTCCTATGAATCTGCGAATACAGGCGAATGGATAACTTCGTTGGTTCGTGACTATTATCAAGTTGATGGTCAGCCGCTTGGAGAGCGCAACCCGAGAGGACTTCAGGACGATTACGTAAAGTTCCTGCGCTTTTCTCAATGGCGGATCGAGCAGACCGGCCACGGCATTGTGGGGATGATTACCAACCACGGCTATCTGGATAATCCGACCTTCCGGGGGATGCGTCAGCATTTGATGCAGGCTTTCAGCGAGATATACGTGCTCGATCTCCACGGCAACGCCAAGAAGAAGGAAGTCTGCCCCGACGGCTCCAAGGATGAGAATGTCTTCGACATCCAGCAGGGGGTGGCGATTGGGGTGTTTGTTAAAACGCCCTCACCTCTAACTCCTCTCCCAAAGGGAGAGGAGAACCGCTCCCTCTCCCCCCGGGAGAGGGTTGGGGTGAGGGTGAGCCATTCCGAGCTTTGGGGGCTGCGTAAAGCCAAGTATGCGAACCTGACCGAGGCCGACATTGAAAACATCAAAAAGGAGAAGCTTAAACCCTCTACACCCTTTTATCTCTTCGTTCCGCAGGATACAAAGTTGCTGGGTGAATATGAGATGGGTTGGAAGG
>DAOVLG010000121.1 GCA_030631385.1 Candidatus Coatesiibacteriota bacterium
ACTCCTCTACGTTCTCCAACCGGGAGACAGCGTCCCCCGCCTTCTGCAGCCAGCTCGTGTAGTCTACGCGCTCGATGATGGTCTCGAGCAGCCCGTCCACCGGCTCACGGATCGTGGTCAGTTCATCGAGGAGGTCCATCAGCTTGACGATGGCGCGCCGAGCCCGGGGTGGGATCAGCTCCTCGTCCACGCAGCGGCGAACGGCGTCGAAGAGGGCGGTGGGGTTTTTTTCGATCTCTCCCATCACCCGATCCACGGAGATCTTCCCCACCCCACGACTGGGGACGTTGATGATTCGACGGAAGCTGAGGATGTCGTTGGGGTTGATCAGGAGCCTCAGGTAGGCGAGGAGGTCCCGAATCTCCCGGCGGTCGTAGAAACGGGAGCCGGCGATGGTGGTGTATGGGATCGATCGCTTGCGCAGGGCATCCTCCAGAACCCGGCTCTGGGTGTTGGTGCGGTAGAGGATGGCGAAGTCGGCGTAGTTCGCCTTCTTCTCCGTGTTAACCGCCCGGAATATCTCCGTGGCGATCCAGCCCGACTCGTCGTACTCGTCGGATCCGGCGTACACACTGATCCTCTCGCCCTCCTCGCCCCGGGTCCAGAGCTCCTTGGCGAGACCGAGGGGGCGCGGGTTGTGGGAGATGAGGGAGTTGGCCGCCTTGAGGATGGTCTGGGTCGAGCGGTAGTTCTCCAGGAGGGTGATGACGCGGACGTTCTCGAAGTCCTCGGTGACGCGCAGGATGTTCTCCGGATCGGCGCCGCGCCATCGGTAGATGCTCTGGTCCGGATCGCCGACGATACAGAGCCCGTCGCTCCCGGTGGCCAGAAGGCGGACCAACTCGTGCTGGGCCGCGTTGGTGTCCTGGTACTCGTCAACCAGGATATGTATAAACCGGTTCCGCCAGCGCTCGAGGACCTCGGGGTAGTTTCGGAAGAGCTGGACCGTAACCAGGATCAGATCGGAGTAATCCAGGGCGCCCGAATCCAGGAGCTCCGTTTGGTAGCGGATGTAGTAATCCTTGATCCGGTGCTCGCGGTTGGTGTGGGCCGGGAACTCTTCGGGCCCCACCAGGTTGTGTTTGGCCCGCTCGATAACGGCGAGGACGTCGGCGGGTTTGATCGCTCCCGGTCCCTCCCCCGGTCCCACCAGACGCTTGAGGATGGCCAGTTGGTCGGCCTGGGTGGCGATAACGAATTCGTTTCCACGTTCCGGGATCTTGCCGATCTCGCGTCGAAGCAGACGGGCGCAGAAGGCGTGGAAGGTGTGGATCCAAACCCGGACGGCGGCCGTGGCACCGGTACGCTCTCCGATGAGGGAATCCACCCGGGCGCGCATCTCGGCCGCGGCCTTGTTGGTAAACGTCACCGCGAGGATCCCGTCGGGTTTGGCGTCACCTGAGTCTATGAGATGGGCCACCCGGGTGGTCACCACCCTGGTCTTTCCGCTGCCCGCCCCGGCCAGAACCAACAGCGGCGACCCACGGTGAGTCACCGCCTGGAGCTGGATCGGGTTCAAAAAGACGAGCAGGTTATCCATTACACCGGACCGGGTTTACATCGAGCTGCCGGTTGAGATTGTCACGTTACGACTACCCTTCACCTCGTGCGAGACGAAAAAACGGCCATGCGTACCGCGGAGCCCAACCAGATCCCGTCTACATTGGCGGCTGCTCCCACTCCGCGGACGTTGCGGGCGGCCCCTCGTCCTCGAGGGAGGGCGACCCTCCGGTGAGCTGCTGCAGGAGCCCGATACCCAGGAGCTGCTCTATGATCTGGAGGGTGGAGACCTCGTCTATCTCGCTGTCGGAGCAGATGTCGGCTATGCTCCTGCGCCCGTCAACCAGGGAGAGAACCTTCCACTCGTCGGGGCTCAGGTGGATGTCGCCCACCCTGCCGGCGATGTTGGCGAAGTGGAGGACGGTATCGGGGGGTGGGAGCTCGGTCTGCAGATCCGCCAGCTCGTCGGACCGCCGTGCGGCCTCCAGGATCAGATTCGTTGTCGAGATCTTGATGGAGCGGCGGGTGGGATAGATGGTCGTGTCGAAACGGAAACGGCCGGTCTTCCAGTTGAGGAGGTTGTAGGCGGCATCCTCCCCGGTCATGTTCTTGTAGGTGGCGTGTACCAGCTCGCCCTTGCGGAAGTAGAGGGTTCCGATCTCCTCGCGGTGACGGATGGAGAGCGCGCCGGTCCGCTTCCCCATCTGCAACATCTGCAGGATGTCGGGCAGAGAGAAATTCTGTAGCTCTCCTTCAAAGGCCATGAGCCGTGTTATGCGCTTTACTATGCCCCCCCGGACCGGAGGGGCACAGAGTTACTGAATAGGCCGGTTAGCGTGACACATCACAAAACAGATAAGGGCGGAGGAAGGGAACAACGGTAGTTCTAATCCCGCGGGACTCCTCTCAGGCTGTCTGCTGCTGGCTGAGGGCGGCGAGGACCAGCTTACTGATGGCACGCAGGACATCAAAGACGCCGACCCCCTCCGTTGCAATCGACTCGAAGGCGGGGTCGTCACGGTGGTTGAGTTGGCGCTCGAGCTCATCCACGGGGACGATGTTCAGCAGGTCCCGCTTGTTGTACTGGAGTACCATGGGGAGGCTGTTGAACTCGTAACCCTGGGAGCGGAGGTTTACCTTGAGGTTCTCCAGGCTGTCCAGGTTATCCTCCACGCGTTCGATCTGGGAATCAACGACGAAGACAAGCCCGTCAACCCCCTTGAGAATCAGTTTCCGACTCGCGTCGTAATGGACCTGTCCCGGTACGGTATACAGGTGAAAGCGGGTGGTGAAACCCTGGATGGTGCCCAGATCGAGTGGGAGGAAATCGAAAAAGAGGGTACGGTCTGTCTCGGTGGCCAGACTAACCAGCTTGCCCTTGGAGGAGGGGTCTATCTTCTTATGGACGTAGAGAAGATTCGTGGTCTTACCGCAGAGACCACAACCGTAATAGACGATTTTGCAGTTGATCTCTTTGCTGGCGTAGTTGATCAGAGACATCTAGGTTGTCCTTTGATGTAGCGTCGCCCTTCTACGGGCGACCAGGCGGGGCGAGGATGCCCCGCGCTACGTCTGCAGGGGGTAAGGCGCAGGCAAAGGGAGCGTACAAGATGATTGACGCTTTACCTCCTGGTCGTGCGTCAGCCAACGCGCGTGATCAACATCTTTCACCGGATAAGCGGGGGCTAATCCCGGAAGAGGTTGTCTATCTCGCTCTCGGCGACGGAGGCGAAGGAGGAGTCCAGCGTCCTTTGCCCGCTGGCGGCGCCGAGTTTACTGAAGATGTTCTCGAAGACGGTGGAGAGTTCCTCCAAGGCCTTCTTGACCCGCAAACGCACCAGTCCCAGGGAGGTACGGTTGTCGAAGACGATGACCAGGATCACCCTACTCTGCACGACGGAGATGTGGATGGATTCCTTCTCGCCCTGGTGGAAGAGCACGGAGAACTCATCCTGCCCAAGGATCTTCGCCAGGGCGCTGGTGGCGGCGAAGTTGCCCGCCGAAAGGCTGGCGAAGGCCGTCGAGTCCATGTTCGATGTGTCGCCGTGGGAGCTGATGAGCTGACCCGAGCGGTCTACGAGGAGGACGATCCGGGCGTTGGACTCCGTCAACAGGCGCGACAGGGTTTGGTTGATTATCTGGTAGTCTTCCTCAAAAAGTTCAACGGTCTGAGCCATGAGAGGAAAATCCTCCTTGAGGGTTGGCCCACTCTCGGTAACGTTTATCTAACCGGATTCGACCGATCTCTATTGGATATCACGGACGGTCCGGTCCTCTTTCCTTCGTACCGGTCAGGACACCACCAATGTGATTAAGTAATTATAGCAAAAAGCGTTCCGGTATGTATTAAGCCATCTCGCGCCTACCCTCGAGGGCCAGACGCAACGAAACCTCATCAGCGTAATCCACATCCGCCCCCGGCGCCAGCCCGACTGCGATACGGGTGAGGGTGACACCGTAGGGCTTCAGGAGCTCGTGGAGGTAACTGGCGGTGGCCTCCCCGGCGGTGGTGGGGCTGGTGGCCAGGATCACTTCCCTGAAGGAACCCTCGGCGACCCGTCTGGCCAAGGAGTCCAACCCCAGCTCCACGGCGCCGATCCCGGCCAGGGGATCGAAAAGCCCACCGAGCACGTGGTACAGTCCACCGTAAACCCCCGTCTTGCTGAAGGCCTCGACGTTGTAGGGCTCCTCGACGATCATCAGGCGAGCCTGGTCACGCTGCGGATCGGCACAGATCGGGCAGATCAGCGCTTTCTCTCCCTCCCCCCTCTCCGCCACGTTGCCGCAGATGTGACACTCACCGACGCGATCCTTCAGGGTGACGATGGTCCGCGCCAGCTCGACGGCTTCTTCCCGGGGCGAACGGAGGATGTGGTAACCGATCCGCTGGGCCGATTTGGGCCCCACGCCGGGTAGACGACGCAACGCTGCGAGGAGCCTCTGTAAGCTGGGAACCAAGGCCTTCGGCTCAAACACCGGTGTTCAAAAGAGAGGATAAACTGATATTTCTAGGTAGGAAACTACCAAATAACCCCGTGTTATGTCAAGGGAGTCGGGGCTTTGACGCCTACAGCCGGGGATACGAAAAGTGCAACTCCGTACTTTTGTAGAATATTGATGTGTATGACTTACGTTCTCAACAAGATGCGCCCCGCGCATACCCCCAGGCGCCGAGATGCCCGACGCAACGGGCCCCGGCCTCCGCTGCCTCCCGAGCGGCAACCTCCGGGGAATGACCACTCCCAAGGTGGTACAGGAGGGTCCCGAGCGCTGTGTCGCCCGCCCCGGTTGGATCAACGGTCTCGACGGGCGTGCCGGTGATGGCCACCGGCCCCTTCTCCGTCACCAGGCTCAGACCCTCCTCACCACGGGTGACCAGGACGTAGCGGTGTCGGGAGGCCCCGCGCAGGGCCACTTCGAGGGGATCCCCATCGCCCCAGAGCATCCGGGCTTCGTCCACATCGGCCTTGACGAGGGAAAAGTGTGAGGAGAGTTCCTCGTAGGTCGTCACCGCCTGTGACGGTTCGGCCAGGGTGGAGCGGTAGTTCACGTCGTAGGCGACGAGGGCCCCGGGCCCGGCCGGGTCCAACAGGCGATCCACCGTGGCGCGGGTGGTCTCGTTCAGACAGGTGAAGATGCCGGAAACGAGAACCACGTCGGCCATCCCAATCAACTCAGCGTCCAGGTCGTCAGGCCCCAGCCTTCCACCGGCGCTGCCCTCCCGCTCATAGCCGAAACGGCTGTAGGGGCAGCCGCCCCCGATGGTGTACACCGCGTTGAAAGGGCCGCCAACGACGACGGCCGAGCTCCACAGGCCGGTGCGTTCCAGCTCACCCTTGAGGAGCGGCAGGTGCTCGTCATCGGCCAAACGGCAGGCCAGAACCGCCCGGCCGCCGGCGCGGATAAAGGCCAGCGCCGCGTTCGCCGCTGCGCCGCCCACTCCCAGGTGGTCGGGATAATCGGCATGACGCTCCACCATCAATTCACCGGCGGTGAACAGAAGGGGTTCCCGATGACTAGCCAAAACCGCCTCCCTCGTCGGCCTGTAGGGCCCGTCTTCGGTATAAGACCTCCAGACCGGTGCCACTCGGAGGCTCGGGGGGACGCCAGGCGGAGCGTCGCCCTTCGAGTTCGGCTTCGTCAACCAAGAGCTCCAGCCGACGATCCTCCAGGTCCACCAGGACCGCGTCGCCTTCTCTAACCAGCGCCAGGGGGCCGCCCACTGCAGCTTCGGGGCAGACGTGGCCCACGCAGGGGCCCCTTGTGGCGCCGGAGAAACGGCCGTCGGTGACCAGGGCCACCTTGCCGGCCAGATCGGAATGCTCACCAACCGCGGCGGAGAGATAGAATAGCTCGGGCATCCCGGCCCCCCGCGGACCCTGGTGTGCGAGGACGATCACCTCTCCCGGTCCGATGGAGCCGTTCGAAACCGCGTCCAGGGCGTCCCCCTCGGATGTAAAGACGCGGGCCGGACCTTGGATGCGCATCCGCTCCACCCCGGCGATCTTGACCACGGCGCCACGCGGCGCCAGGTTGCCGAAAAGAACCCTCAATGCACCGCCGGGGGCGAAATCCCCATCAACACTGGCACTTATGTAGTCGGCGGGGGACTCGCC
>DAOVLG010000272.1 GCA_030631385.1 Candidatus Coatesiibacteriota bacterium
ACTCGGTCGAGGAAGTGCGCGAGAGGCTCCGGCGGGCCTACTCCCTCTCCATCACCTCCCTGGCGGGCGAGGAAGACCTGACCGGGGAGTTCATAGATTTCTCCCGCCTGAGCTCCGCCCAGGAAGCGGATCGTCGAGTAATCCTCGAGGGCATGCTCAACGCCCTTGCACAGGACATCGATCTAAAAAGCCTGATGGTCGTGGAGACCGACTCCGAAGCTCTCAACGCCATCGCCGACGGAGAACCGGCGCCTCCCAACTCCATCGGACGGCTCTCCTTCTACTCCTCCCTCGACGAAACCGTCCGGCAGGCCCGGCAGGGCCAACTGGCCGACTCACTGGAAAACCTCATCGAAGAAACGAACCTCGGAAAGGACGTATCACTGCCGGTGACACGCACCTTCCTCTCCGGTGTGGCCGAGCGGGAGAGAAAGCTGAAGCGGGCCCGCTTCATCCTAGGCAACAACCTGGTAACCGAGTTCCGCCGAGCGGCGGAGAGTTTCTCCCAGGTGCTGGCCAGTGACTCCAACTGCGAGGAGGCCCGGGAAGGGTTGGCCATCCTGACCAATATGGGCGAACTATGGCAGCAGGCCGATGAGAAACCGAGGCCGAAGTGGTTCCTGCCGGCGCTCATCGGCGCCGGCGCGGCAATCCTGACCCTGGTCTTACTCCTGATTTTCAGCGGCGGCGACCCGGGGATGCTGTCCGACGCCCTTTCCCCCAGGGGCTTCCTCCCGGGTGGGATCCAGAACCTCCTGGGCGAGGCCGCCGAGGCCGAATCGGTGCTGGCTCTACCTTCGAACCCGGCCAGCGAGCCGACCTTCTGCGGTGATTGGGTTCTGGTTCCCCTCGAGGGAGCCACCCTGGCCGCCTACTCCCTGGAAAGCGAGAACGAGATCTGGCGCCAGAGCGATACGCCGGTAGACCACCCCCCGCTGGTCTACCGAAAGGAGATCATCATCGCCTCGGGGCAGACCCTCTCCCTACACGATACGGAGGGCGCCCTCATCGCCAGCCACAACCTCGAAGAGCGATTGGCCGGAATTCCCGCTTTGGGCCCCGAAGGCCAACTCTACGTTGCAAACGAGAAGGGCGCCATCTTCGCCTTCGATCTGGCCACCCCCCGCAAGCTGCGCTTCCTCTGGTCCATCAGCAGCCAGGTCCGACCCGCCGGGCTCTTCCCCGCCCCCGCCGGGAAGAAACTCCTGGTGAGTTTCATTGACGGGTCCTTAGTTCTCTTCGACGGCTTCAACGGGGGCGAGCTCTGGCGCTACCAGATCGAGGGCTCGATCGTCCCCACCGCCCGATCGCCCCAACCGATCATTACGGGCGAGGTGATCTACATCGCCGCCTCCAACCGCTGCTTCGCCCTGTCCCTGGAGAACGGTTCCCTCATGTGGCAACAGGGACTCTCCGGACCGCTCGGAAACCCGACACTCTGGGAGGGGTCCCTCTTCATCCCCTCCGGGGACGGGCGGATATACCGGCTTTTGGTGGACGGCGGAAACGTGGCGGAGGTCGAGAACCTCGGCTCCGAACTCGCCCTGGAGAGGCCGCTGGTCTGCGGGTCGGAGCTCATACTTCGCCTGGCCGATGGGAGCCTCTTACCGGTGAGAACCACCGATCTCAGACCGGTGAATCGGGACCTGCCCAAGGCCGACTTCCCCCTGGCGGCCACCAAGGGCTCAGCCTGGCTGGTCAGAGGCCAGGTAATCTACCGGCTGACCAGCTCCGAAGAGGAGTAACCCCCTTTCTGCAAAGATGACCCCCATGACCAACGGTTCCCAAAGCGTTCCCTTCGTCCACCTCCACAACCACAGTGAGTACTCGGTCCTCGACGGCATGTGCCGGGTGGAGGATATGGTCTCCCGGGCCGTGGAGTACGGCATGCCCGCCCTGGCGTTGACCGACCACGGCAACATGTTCGGCGCGGTCACCTTCTACCAGGCCTGCCAGCGTCGGGGGATCATCCCGATCATCGGCTGCGAGATGTATCTAACCCCTTGGTCTCTGCGCGACCGGAACCCCGCCCAGAGGGAACGCCACCACCTGATCCTCCTCTGCGTTGACAACGTGGGCTACCGCAACCTCGTTAAGCTTACCAGTCTGGCCCACACCGAGGGCTTTTACTACAAGCCGCGGATTGACAAAGAGGCCCTCCAAGAATATTCCGACGGCCTCATCTGCCTTTCAGCCTGCCTCTCCGGCGAGATACCCCGCTTGCTCCAGGCGGATAATTATCCCGGAGCCAAGGAGGCGGCCGGTTGGTACGCGGAGGTCTTCGGGAAGGAGAACTTCTTCCTGGAGCTGATGTACCACGACCTCGACGTGGAGCGGAAGGTCAACCACGGCCTGATCTCGCTGGCCAGGGAGCTCAACCTGGGAACCGTGGCGACCAACGACTGCCACTACCTCGATCATTCCGACTACCGTACCCACGAAGTTCTGCTCTGCATTCAGACACAGAAAATGCTGTCCGATCCGGACCGCATGCGCTTCCCCAGCGATCGGTTCTACTTCACGAGCCCTCAGGAGATGGCAAAACTCTTCGAGGAGCTCCCCGATGCGGTGGTCGCCTCCGCAGAGATCGCCAAGAGGTGCCACCTCGATCTGGAACTCGACCCCCCCGGCGGGAAACTGCCGTCCTACCCCATCCCGGATGGGTACTCGGACGAGAGTGCCTACCTCCGCGAACTGGTGCTGGGGAAACTCCAAGAACGTTGCCCCGACTGCGGCAGTGGGTATAGGGAACGCCTGGGGGAAGAGCTGGACATAATCAACACCATGCACTTCCCCGGGTACTTCCTGATCGTGTGGGACATCGTGCGGCAGGCCAAACAGATGGGAGTCGAGGTCGGACCGGGCCGCGGCTCGGCCGCCGGTTCGCTCGTGGCGTACGTTCTGGGCATCACCGACATCAACCCCCTGGAGTACGGCCTTCTATTCGAGCGATTCCTCAACCCCGAGCGGGTCACCATGCCCGACATAGACCTGGATTTCGCCGACGATCAGCGGGAGCAGGTCATCGAGTACGTAAAAGGCAAGTACGGCGTTGGTAACGTGGCCCAGTTGATCACCTTCTCCAAGCTGGGAGCGCGGGCGGTGATCCGCGATGTGGGGAGGGCCCTCGGGGTTCCGCTGGATACGGTGGATCGGGTGGCGAAGCTCGTTCCCTATGGACCGGGCGTAACACTCAAAGGGGCCCTGGAGACGACACCGGAGCTGCGGCAGGCGGCGAAGGAGGACCCTCTGATCGCCGAGACCCTGAACTACGGTCAGAGTCTGGAGGGCCTGGTCCGCCACGCCGGGACCCACGCCGCCGGAGTGGTTATCTCCGACCGCCCCCTCGACGAGATGGTGCCCATGTACACGGGCAACACCACCCAGTACGACGGCGGCTCGGTGGAGAAGGTCGGCCTCTTGAAGATAGACTTCCTCGGCCTGAAG
>DAOVLG010000155.1 GCA_030631385.1 Candidatus Coatesiibacteriota bacterium
CCGCGCCCTTCACCGTCAGCTCATCGAAGGGTTGGAGCGGGTTGGATTGCAGGATTATCTCCCGACCGAACTCCTCCTGCAATCGCCCGATTACCGATGGGTACTTGTTCTTGATGAGCTGAACGACGTGGGGGTTGCAGACGAGCTGGACGGTGGAGTTCGGAGCCTGACAGAGGACGCGGCGGAGCGTGTTCTCCACGTGGAGGGCCAGGGGCGTATCGGAGAGGACGAGGCCAACCCCCCCGCAGCAGGGGCACTTGTTGGTCATCTGAGCGGTAACGCTGCGTCTGACCCGTTTCCGGGTCATCTCCACCAGGCCCAGGTCGCTCATTCGGCGCACGCGTGTCTTGGACCTGTCTTTCTGCAGGGCCTTGTTGAGACGCTTGACCACCTCATCGCGATGGCTCTGGACCTCCATGTCGATGAAGTCGATGATGATGATGCCCCCGATATCCCGCAACCGCAGTTGGCGGGGGATATCCACCGCCGCCTCCAGGTTGGTCTCGAAGACCGTCCGTTCCAGGTTCGTTTTACCCACAAACTTGCCCGTGTTAACGTCTATGGAGGTCAGCGCCTCGGTCTGTTCGATCACGATGTAGCCGCCGCATTTCAACCAGATCCGCCGTTGGTGCATGCGCTCGAGCTCCCGCTCGACACCGTAGGCCTCCAGGAGGGGAAAGCGACCGGAGTAGAGTTCGATGCGGGTGGAGAGTTTGGGGGCGGTGCGGCGGGCGAAGTTACGGATACGGTTGTAGAGTTCCCGGTCGTCAATGACGAGGGAATCCACCTCTTCGGAGAGAACGTCCCGGATAATGGAAAACACCAGCCCCAGGTCATCGTAGACCAGGGCCGGTGCTTCTCTTTTCTTCGCCCTGCGGACAATCTCCCGGGACAGGCGGCTCAGATAGCCCATCTCGGCGCGGAGGGCCTTCTTCGAGGAGCCCTCACCGACGGTGCGGACGATGAACCCGGCATCGCCGGTGCGCAGGCCCTTGACCAGCTTGCGCAGACGGTTCCGCTCGGAGGTAGAGGATATCTTCCGGCTGACCCCCACGTGATCGGCGTAGGGCATCAGCACCAGGTAGCGTCCGGCTAGAGTGATGTTCGCGGTGGCCCGTGGGCCTTTCTTTCCGATGGGCTCCTTGGTGATCTGGACGAGGATGTCCTGCCCCTTGGAAAGAATCTTTTCAATGGGCGGAACCTCGCGCCGGCGGCCACGCCGATGGTCGATCAGATTATCGTAATCCTCATCGAGGAAGGCGCCGATGTCGTGAACGTCGGTGACCAGGTCTTCGGCGTGCAGAAAGGCGTTGCGATCAAAACCTATGTCAATGAAAGCCTCCTGGAGCCCGGGAAGTACCTCGCTAACCCGTCCTTTGTATATGTTGCCGACGATGTGGCGAGCACCGGCGGCTTCGGTCATTATCTCCACCAGATCGCCATCCTCGAGAGTGGCCACCCTGGTCTCGAGGGGGGAGACACTGACCAAGATTTCCTTTTTCAACCAAAACCTCGCGCTTTAAAGCTGGGTAAACCGAGTCAGGCCACCCCCGCCCCAGATCCGACAGATCCAAATCTAATTGAGAAGGCGGGCACTCCGGCGGATAAAAAAGCGGGACTCCAACGGTAACCAGATGGAGCCCTCCGCACCGGTGGAAGCGGTTTACAAAGAAGGAGTCTTTACCTTCAAAGGCCTGTATCACTCGGTTCACAAAAGGGAAGAGGGGGGAAACCGTTTGTCTAATGTATACATTATAACAGAAGAAACCCCTAAAAGACAACGCGTTCCGGTTATTTATTCACCAGTCGCCCGCCGGATGCGGATCCTACTATTGAAACGAAAACGTCAAGGCGGTGGTTCCCTCTCAGCGTAAAAAAGCGGCCGCTCGCGCAGCGGCCGCCGACAGGTCTAAGTCCACGTCTACCCGCAGACGGCGCGGATGATATCCGGGGTAACCTCGTACTTCAGTAAAAATTCCCGTCGCTCCTGTAGCATCTTACCTACCCAGGTCCTGTACTCGTTCATCCGCCCGGCTTTCTCGAAGAAAAATACCGGGTTGAGAATCTCCCGGGGAACCTTTTCTACAAGGGCGGCGCTGCGCGGGTCGTCCACGTCCACGATCTCGTAACCGAAGTCGGGATCGGTCTTCCAGGCAACCTCATCGGTAAGCATGGCCTCGAGCATGGCCGAGGAGTGGCGTATCTTCACCTTCAGCGCCTTCCCAGCCTTTACGTCCAGGGCGTCGCCGCCGATCCAGCCGGTGTTCATGGACCAGCAGACCACACCGGGCATCGTGGCCACCAGCTCGGCGAAGCGCTTCGGCTGCAGACCGTTATGTCGGGGGAAGAAGGGCTGGGTGAACGGGCTGCGGGTGCGCCCACGTTCCTTGCCGGCCGCCGAGGTCTTGGTCGTTTCGCCGAGCATGAAGTACCCGCCGGCCTGCTCCGGCGAAACGAAGCGGATGATGCCCGGATAGGCCGCGTCGGGACCCTCATCGCGGTTGAGGATGCCCATGAACTTCAGGGGCGGGATATCGTGCAGGTCGGCCGCGTCCTTTATTGCCTTCATCGGGATGATCGAACGGCCGTTCTGGGTCCAGATGAGGAAGTCCCAACCGTCGGCGGGGATATTGTATTCGTCAACCACGTCATCGATCTTCACTTCACCCTGTAAGAACTTGTCCACGTTCTCCTTGACGGCCTTCGTGACGACGAGGATGTCGTAGTAGTGTTTGACCTCCTCGACCGTCAGGCGTTGCTTGCTGAAATCGAAGGTGCCGTCGGGGTTGACGTAGATATTCTCGGTCCAGGCGCTGGGGTTCACCGTGCCGTCGAAGATCACCGGCTCAGCCTCTCTGGTCAAGCCGTAGGTCTTGGCGAAACAGCCGTTCTCGGTGATGGATATCTCGCCACCGGGCCAGAGGGTAACCATGTCGTCCTGGATGGGTCGGGTCACCTCGCCCTGCTTACTGAAGGTGGTCGTGGTCTTACCGGTACCGGAGAGACCGAGGATGGCCATGGTCACGGTCCTGCCGCCGATGGTCACCGCCTTTGCCCCGGCGTGTAGGGTCAGGCCGCCCCGCTGGTAGGTGTACTCGTTGAGCATGCGCAGGGCGCCCTTCTTGCTCTCGCCGAAGTAGTCCGCCCCGATGACGTAGGTGGAGAAGTTCTCGAGGTCCACGATCATCGCTTGGCCGCCCGGCATCCCCTTGGCCTCCAGCCCCGGCACCATCACCAGGCGGAAGGTGGGTTTGTAGGGCCGGGCGAGCTGCTCCGGTGTTTCCGCCATCTCGCGGGGAAAGGCCAGAATCTGCTGCATGGCGGCGACGTTGGTCAGGTCTAACGTAAACAGCCACTGAACGCCGACGGCGCGCGGACCGAGGCCCTCATAGCCTTGAATATCTATAAGAGTACCTTGTTTTTCAACGTACTCCTTGACGCCTTCGATTAGGCAGGTGGCGGACTCGACGTTGATGACCTTCCCCGAGTAGAGGCCGGCATCGGACTCCGGGGCGATGACGTATGTCAGAGCAGCTTTACGGGCCTTGTTGAAGGTGATCTTGTTCAGGTTACCGTAGGACGTTTCAATCATCGCCGGCGTGTGCTCCAACGCCAGCTTTCGCAGTTCCTCCTGAGTCGGGTTGGTGATGTAGGTGACATCGTAGGGGTGCAACACATCCATCGTAAGGCGCGGGCTCATGGCTACTCCAAAGGTTACGATCTCCGCCGGAGACCGATGGTCATCGAGCCTTGTTCCGAATGGATCGCATTTCGACATACTAACATAACCCCACGCGGCTTCCAAGACCACCCCTATGCTATGATTCGGGGGGAGGGATGCGCATGATATCGGCGTCCGAAGGGATGTTACTGGAAGAGATAGCGGGCGCCGGGGGAAGGACACTCGCCTGGGATCCGGCCTCCGCCGAGTTCGTATCACTCCTCTTTCATCGGCACTCAGGCGTCGTCGTCGTCGAGGACAGGCTGGGTGTCGTACGAGAGGCCATCGGGCGGGGACTGCCGCCTGAGCAAGTTCTCCACGCGCCTTTTCCCCCACCCCGCCGCCACGACGTCATCCTTCTCAAGGGGTCGAGGGATCGGGAGCGGGGCCGGATGCAACTGGACTGGTCCGCAGCCTCCCTGACCTCAGGCGGCGTACTCCTGCTGGCCGGGGAGAAGAAGGGTGGGATCGAGGGGTACAGGCGGTTTCTAGGAAGACGATTCGGACGGGTAGAAGGTGTATCTCGACGCCACTGCCGCGTATGGCGTTGCGGGAGACCCAGGGGCGACGGGCTTCCCGACACCAGCCCCCAACCGGCCTACGAGGTTCCCGGACTGGGCGTCATCCACTCTCTCCCCGGCGTCTTCGCCTGGCGCACCTTGGATCGAGGCACGGAAGCCCTCCTGAGAATTCTGCCGGACAGTTGGGACGGGAAGCGGGTCCTCGATCTGGGCTGTGGGAGCGGGGTGCTCGCCCTTCACGGGGCGGCCAGGGGAGCCGGGGTGGTCACCGCCCTGGACTCATCAGCCCTCGCCTTCACGTCAGCAGAGGCCACCCTTACGGGCTTTAACAACGTTAGGGTCCTTGCCGCCGAGGCGGGTGATGAACTGAATAGGGTCTACGACGCCGTTCTCTGTAACCCACCCCTACATCACGGGGCCAGGCGCGCCCTCAGCTTGACCCGGCGTTTTATCGAAGCCGCAGCGGACGCCCTGCGTGACGGGGGTGAGCTCTGGATCGTACTCAGGAAGGAACTCCCGGTGGAGGAGCTGCTCCAAGGATGCTTCAGGGACTCGGAATACCTCTACCGGAGCGGCTATCACGTCTGCCGGGCGGTGAAATAGATCCGCTGAGAGATTCGGCGAGAAGCTCCCCCAGAAGAGCCACCCGGACGTCTGCGCCCAGACGCGTCAGCGATGCCTCGATCTGCACGGCGCAACCGGGGCAGGCCGTGGCGACGACCCCGGCTCCGGTGGAGAGGATATTCCTCGCCTTGCGCTCCCCGATCCGCGCCGCCGTATCGGGGTTTTTAACGAAATAGCTCCCCGCCCCGCCGCAGCAGACGTCCCGTTCGGGAAGCTCCACGAAGTCCCCCAACCTCCGCAGCATCCCCTCGGCCAGGTCCACCTCAAGATAGCGGGCCAGGTGGCACGGCTGATGGTAGGTCACTTTCAGCGTGGGGTCGTAGGCGAGGGGCAGGCGGTCCAAACGCTCGACGAGGAACTCCTGCAGGGTCAGGGTCCCTCCGAGCAGGCCCGTGAACCGTTCACGGAGGAAGCTGGCGCAGGAGGCGCAGGCGGTGATGACGCCGTCCAGCGCGTATTCGGCGAAGGCGGCCTCGTTGGCCCGGACGAGGGCTCCAGCGGCCCGGCGGTCGCCGCTACCCCAGGCGGGTAGTCCGCAGCAGAGCTGTCCCCTGGGAGCGATGAGGGTGATCCCCAGAGCCCCGGCCAAGCCGACCATCGCCTCACCGGCGCCGGGGTAGGCCAGGTCCACG
>DAOVLG010000094.1 GCA_030631385.1 Candidatus Coatesiibacteriota bacterium
TCTTTCGTGTGTTGTAAGAGTACCGCTCGCGGGAAGTGATTATCAAATTGAAAAAAGTCCTCGTCGCGGAGCCGTGTCCAGCTTCAAGCTGGCGACCAACGGGAACTATTAGTTACGCGCATACGCGGCAGATGCATTCAAACTACAACAAACTCTCGTCGCGTGGACTGTGATCCAACGCACTGCGTTGGTCCAGCTTCAAGCTGACCCGATTCCGGTGGAGCCGGTTATTTTTTGCTATAATCGAGGCGTCACGAGTGAGTGAGGTTTGCCATGCCGACACCGGACCAGATACGCGACGTGATGCTCTTCGCCGGTCTGGACGACACGGAGCTCGGAGTGGTCGCGTCCCATCTGAAGCAGGAGACCTTCGCCAAGGATGCCTACATCTTCTACGAGGGCGATCCCGGCGACAAGTTCTACATCGTGGACTCCGGAATGGTTTCGATTACCCTCGCTATCGAGGGGATCGGGACCGAGGAGCTTCTCTACCTGGAACGCCCGGCCTTCTTCGGCGAGATGGCGCTCATAGACGCCGCGCCCCGCTCCGCCTCGGCCGTCTGCCGCAAGGACACCCGGCTCCTCTCCCTCGACAAGGAGGACTTCGAGAAGCTCATCGTAAAGGACACCGAGATCGGCAACAAGATCATGATCGCCTTCATCCGCACCTTCTGCACCCGCATCCGCAAGTCCAACGAGAAGCTGCACGACTACTACATGATTCACAAGGCCTTCGAGGGTTCGTCGTAACCAGCCAGCTTGAAGCTGGACACTGCTCCGCGAAGAAGGCTTTTCTCGATTCAATAATCATTTTCCGCGAGTGGCGCATAACTAGTAGTTCCCGTTGTTCGCTCCCATTTACCTTGCGTAAAAAATGTAGGGTGGGGTATCTGCACCCCGCCGATTTAATTACGCGGTCGCCCGCAGAGGGGCGACCCTACACAACCCCACCGCATCCATTAAAATGCAGAGCGGTGTCTATGCACCCAGCCGCTGGCCTTTCGCACACGGAGACGAATACTTAAATGGATGCCATGCACGATTCGAACGCCTTTCCTGGACCCATCACCGGTGATGAACTGCGGACCCTGCTGGGGGGGCACCCTCCCCTCGTTGACGGGATTCTCGACCCCGACGCGCAGATAACCCCCAACGGGGTGGACCTCACCGTGGCTGAGGTGGCCTGGATCGCCGCCGACCGGCCCGGACGCCTGGACTTCGATAACTCGGCCCGCCGGCTGCCGGACACGGAGGTCATCGCTTGGAAGAAGGGGGGGCTGGTTCTCCCTCCCGGGGCTTACGTAATCCGCTACGCCGAGCGGGTGAACCTTCCCCATGACGTGCTCGCCCTGGGAAGGCCGCGCTCGAGCCTGTTGCGCTGCGGGGCCTATCTGGGTAGCGCGGTGTGGGACGCTGGTTACTCGGGACGGGGACAGGGGTTGCTGGTGGTGTATCACCCCGCCGGATTGGAGCTCGTCGAGCGGGCGCGGATTTTGCAATTGATATTCTTCCGCCTGAAAGGGAAAACGGCGGGCTACCGGGGCGACTTTCAAGGTGAAGGCACCTAGGATATGGACAACGGATCGCCGAGAAAGATGCCCTACGGGGAGAAGCGAGGCCTGGGACCGGTTGGGCGGTGGCTCCTCGTGGCGGCCGGCTCGGTCTCGCTGGGGCTCGGTGTGTTGGGCATCTTTCTGCCGGTCCTGCCCACCACGCCGTTTTTATTACTGGCCGCCTTCTGCTACGCCCGTTCCTCCCAGCGCCTGTACGACTGGCTTCTGAACACCCGCCACCTGGGCCCCTACATCCGCACCTGGCGCGAAAAGAAAGCCATCCCCCTCCGCTTCAAGGTATTCGTCCTCGTACTGATGACGGTGTTCATTGTCATCTCGGCCGTCTTCTTCGTCGAGGCCCTCTGGCTGCGCATCCTTCTCGGCGTCATCCTCGTCGCCGTGTCCATCCACATCCTGCGCATCCCCACCCTCCGCTAAACCTCTGGAACCGTTGTCAGACCCCTCCGCCCCGTGCTATGCTGGGGGGTCTATAATCCCCATACCCCGCGCGTTCAAGGAGTACCCATGGCCATCGAAATCCTTCAATCCCTGGACAACTCGGGCGACGTCCTCGTCGAGCGCGTCCCCCGGGACGGCTCCGGCGACATCGCCTACGGCGCCCAGGTCGTCGTGCGCGAGTCCCAGGAGGCGATCTTCTACCGCGACGGCAAGGCGCTGGACCGCTTCGCCCCCGGACGCCACACCGTCACCTCGGCCAACATCCCCCTGTTGCGAGGCCTGTTGAAGCTGCCCTTCGGCGGCGAGACCCCCTTCAAGGTCGAGGTCTACTTCGTCAACAAGAAGGTCTTCACCGACCTCAAGTGGGGCACCCCCCAGCCGGTGGCCTTCCGGGACGCCGAGTTCGGCATCGTGCGCCTGCGCGCCCACGGCATCTACTCCCTGCGCATCACCGACTCCGGCCTCTTCGTCAACAAGTACGTGGGCACTGGCAACCTCAAGCGGGTCGGTGAGCTGGAGGACTTCCTCCGCGGGATCATCGTCAGCAAGACCTTCGATTTCCTGGGCGAGCAGGTCAAGAGCCTGTTGGACCTGCCCGCCCTCTACGAGGAGTTCGCCATCGCGCTCAAGGCCAAGCTCACCGAGGAGATAGCCGCCTACGGGGTAGAGCTGGTGGACTTCACCGTGGGGGCGATCACCGCGCCGCCCGAGGTCGAGAAGGCCATGGACGAGCGCGCCAAGATGGGCGCCATCGGCGACATGGGACGCTACACCCGCTTCAAGACCGCCGAGGCCATCGGCGACGCGGCCAAGCAGCCCGGCGGCGGGGGGATGGCCGGCATGGGCGCCGGCCTCGGAGCCGGGATGGCCATCGGCGGACAGATGGCCGACGCCATGACGGGCGGCAAGGCCAAGGCCGCCCCGGAAAAATTGATCGTCTGCGGCAAATGCGGCCACGAGAACCCGGCGGGGAACAAGTTCTGCGGCAAGTGCGGCGTGGCCCTGCGCCCGGTCTGCCCCGAATGCGGCGCCGAGCTCACCCCAGGATACAAATTCTGCGGCAAATGCGGCAAGGAGATCAAACCGTCCTGATGTACCGGGGTATCCCCAAACGCTAAGCCGGAGGTGAGACTGAATGGCCGAGGCACGGATAGAGATAAAAAGAGGCGTGAACTTCACCGCAGCGCACCTGCGGGGGTGGGCGAGGCTGGAGGAGTTCAGCTTCCAGCTTCCGGGGATGAAGGACCGCTACCCGGGGAAGTTGTTCATGAAAGAGCCGTTGGGGCTGACCGGGGTGGAGATATCGCTCAACCGCCTCCCCCCCGGCGGCGAGATTCCATTCCTCCACCGTCACCGGGAAAACGAGGAGCTGTACATCTTCATCAAGGGTCGGGGACGTTTCCAGGTGGACGGCGAGGTCCTGGAGGTCGGCGAGGGATCGGTGATCCGGGTCGCCCCGGACGGCGTCCGCGCCTGGCGGAACGACTCCGAGGAGGACCTGTACTTCATCGTCATTCAGGCCAAGGTCGGCAGCATGCCAGACGCCTACATCGCCGACGGGGTCAGCGTCGAGGGAAAGGCCCAGTGGGACTGACCCCTGCGGACGAACAGAGGTTCGTATGTAGTATAATACAAAGCCCCGTTCTTTAAACCGGTTCAGCGCAACACCAATTTACGTTTGTACTACCTGGACTTAGAACGGTGAACTCAGGAGGGTAATAAAATGATCGGGCAACGGTTTTCTTTTCTAACGTTCATCGCAGCGCTGTTATTGTTAATCGGACCGCACATGGTGTCCTGCACGGGCGGTACGTCCATCGGCTCGGGCTCCGGCGGCTGTGATGGCGGAGGCTGCGATGACGCCGCTGGAGCGGCAGATCCGACCGCCGGATGCACGGGACCGGACTTCGGCTGTTCCAGCCCGACGAGCTCCGACGGCAACGGTGACGAGGTAAACAGGCAGACCCTCGTCTCAGATCACCTCAACGGCCAGGACCTGGACGTTGCCGACCCCCGGCTGACTGTGGCCCCCGGCGCGTTCATCACGGGAACCGTGGACCTGCAAAGCGAGAACTACGGCGAGCCGAACTGGGTCGCCCCCCTGGCCGGCACCTGGAGCTTGGGCGACCACCGGACGAGCTTCTGGGGGATAGAGGACTGGATAGACACCGGGACGCAGACCCACCAGACCGCCGTCGACATCCAGGCGCCCTTCGGGACAGGGAACTACTTCGTCTTCTTCGCCTGGGGCCACGAGATCGAATACTCCAACGTGATGTCCCTGACCCACTGGGATTACTCCGGCGGCGACGTGTGGGACGACGGGGTGGACGTGGCCGACTGGGACGACTCCCAGGCCCAGGAGGGCATCGGCGAGGGCCGGGTCTACAGCCAATACCTGAACGCGGACGGGACCTACGGGTGGCGTTACATCCCCGGCACCGCCGTCCGCATCGAGGTCGCCGAGGTTGAGTAAGGGGCGTTTCTTTCCCAAACGCTGCGCCTACCTTGCCCCCGGCAACAAATTCTGCGGCAAATGCGGCAAGGAGCTGGAGAAGATCGGCGAGGCGGAGGTGGACTTCATGCCTGGCATAGACCGCATCACCTCCGTGGACTGGCACTACACCCGCGAAATTTTCTACTGCGCCTACGAGGTCGGGGGGAACTACTACGTGTCCGAGTTCGACGTCGACTTCGGTGCCTCCGACGACGACGTAGGTCCGCCGACAACGGTCACCGAAACCAGCTTCGGACAGATAAAGGCCATGTTCCGCTAGCGGACCTGCAAGGTAAGGCGTGAAACACCCGTGCGGCGTTGTTGCGACGCCGCTTTTTCGTCGGCAACTTGACAGTTCCCGATACCCCCGCTAAGCTTCCGGGCGGGTGATTCGCCAACGCCGTAAACCACCGGAGCGACCATGTGCCTGTCGGTGCCGATGAGGATTATCGAGGTCGAGGGCGATAAGGCCGTCGTCGAGCTGGGCGGAACCACGCAGGAGGTCTCCGTCATCCTCATTGATCCGCCGCCCGAGCCGGGGCAGTACGCCATCGTCCACGCCGGCTTCGCCATCAACGTCATCAACGAGGACGAGGCGCGGGAGAACCTGGCGCTTCTGGAGGAGCTGGCCGAGTGCCACCAGCGGGAGCTCGAGTCGCGCGGGGAGGGCTAGGTGCGCCATCTGGACGAGTACCGGGACAAGGACCTGGTCCAGGGTCTGGCGGCGGTGATCAAAACCGAGGCCGACCCCGCTAAAATTTACACCCTGATGGAGGTCTGCGGCACACACACGATGAGCGTGGCCCGCGCGGGGCTGCGCACCCTTTTGCCCGAGAACATCCGGCTCCTCTCCGGCCCCGGCTGCCCGGTGTGCGTGACCGGGGTGGGCTTCGTGGACGCCGCGGTGGCCTACGCCCGGCGGCCCGACACCATCGTCTGCACCTTCGGCGATCTGGTGAAGGTGCCCGGGTCGTCGAGCTCTCTGGTAACCGAGCGCGCCCGAAGCGCCGACCTGCGCGTCCTCTACTCCCCCGCTGAGACAATCCCCATCGCCAAAGAGAACCCGGACAAGCTGGTCGTTTTCCTGGGTGTCGGCTTCGAGACGACCACGCCCACGGTGGCCGCCCTGGCGGATACGGTCGTAAGAGAGGGTATCGGCAACGTCAATCTCCTCTCGGCGCACAAGACCATGCCCCGGGCGCTGCGGGCGCTGTGTACGGGCGAGGTGAAGCTGGACGGATTCCTCTTGCCCGGTCACGTGAGCGTCATCACCGGGCTTTCGATCTACCGCTTCGTCCCGGAGGAGTTCGGCCTGGCCTGCGCGGTGACCGGTTTCGAGGCGGCGGACATCCTCGAAGGAATCCTCGCCCTGGTCAGACAGGTAAACAAAGGGGAACCCAAGGTCGAGAACGCTTACCCCCGCGCGGTGGCCGAGGACGGCAACCCGAAGGCCCGGGCGTTGGTGGATAGGTTTTTCCAGCCCTGCGACGCCGACTGGCGCGGCCTGGGGGTCATCGGTGGTTCGGGGCTGGAGCTGCGCGAGGAGTACGTTTTCATGGACGCCTTGAAGGCCCACCCGGTCGAGGTCGAGGAGCCGGTTGAACCAGAGGGGTGCCGCTGCGGGGACGTCCTGCGGGGGTTGATTCACCCCACCGACTGTGCCCTGTTCAAGAACCCGTGCAACCCCGGCGAGCCGATGGGCGCCTGCATGGTCTCCAGCGAGGGCTCCTGCGCCGCGGCCTACCGCTACGGGGGTGGGGCGTGAACGGTGCGGAGGTTTCCGAGGCGATCTGGCTCATCGGCCTATCCCTGGCGGTCAACGGCCTGTTGTGGTACATGATCGGAAGCTGGAACATCAAGAACGCCAAGGGGAAGAAGATCGGCCCGCCGGGCAGTAACTTCCGGCGGATCGAGGTCGAGGGGCCCGAGGCGGTGGAGCTGGGCAAGAGGCGCAAAGGTTGGAGTAGATTTTTAATAATCATCAGCATGGCAGCGCTGGTGTCCTGGGCTATCATGCAGGTGGGGGATTAGCGTCCATTCGTCCGGCTATTGATATGAAAAAGGCGGGCCGCGGCCCGCTTTACGTTAGGACTACCCTGGTGGGGCTGGACTCCGTTATTCAAGCCAGGGCATAGCGGTATTTCCCCTCTTCGTCCCATATTGAGATAATGGCGCCGGTTGACTTTCCGGTGCGCATAATGCTGAGCATCTCGGTAAGCTTATCCATCTGTTCTTCTCTATAATCCACGTTGATCAGTTCTAAAAGCTCATTGAACCGATCTTTTCTCA
>DAOVLG010000494.1 GCA_030631385.1 Candidatus Coatesiibacteriota bacterium
CACCGGCTCGCGGCTGGTGCGGAACGTCCTGCTGGACCGCCTCCCCCCGACGCTGCTTCTGATAGGGACGGCCGATCTACTTTTGTTTTTCTTGGCGTTGTTTGGGGCGCTGTTCCTATCCCGCCGCTACGGGAGCTTCATCGACCGGCTGACTATCGGTTTGGCGCCTACTTCGGCGGCTCCGGCCTGGTTCTACGGGTTGTTTTTGATCATGATCTTTGCTGCCGTGCTGAGGGTCTTGCCATGGGGAGGGATAACGGACGCCCCTCCGCCCGCGGATAGACTGGGCTACGCCTTGACCCTGCTCCGACACCTTATCCTTCCCGTAAGTGCCATAATAATCGGGGCCATCTTCGCCAGCATCTATAGCTGGCGTACCTTCTTCCTCATCTACTCCAGCGAGGACTATGTGGAACTGGCCAAGGCGAAAGGGCTTTCCTCACGGGCGATCGAGAGGCGGTACATCCTGCGACCCACACTGCCTCCCATCCTGACGAGTTTCCTGCTCGTGGTGATCACCATGTGGATGGGGGCGATCGTCCTGGAAACGGTGTTTAACTGGCCCGGGATAGGTAGGCTCTACTACCAGGCCATACAACTAAACGACACGCCGATCATCGTGGGCACCGTGGTGATCTTTGGCTACCTGCTGGCAGCTACCGTGTTTTTTCTCGACTTCATGTATGCGGCCCTCGACCCGCGGGTGCGGCTGAGCTTCGGTGGAGGTAGGAGGTGAGGGCGCTGTGAAGCAGCTACGCAAGTACCCATCCGCAATCATGGGGGTGGGCATCATTGTCGCTTTCGTGGCCGTCTCTATCTACACAATGATTGCCATTCCTTACAGCGAGGCAATCACGCTGTGGCGAGCCGGTCCGGGTGTGTGGCAGGATAACGCGCGGCGCGCTCCCCCGGTATGGTTCGACTGGTTCACCAGCGACAAGCTCCCGCGGACGATGGTGATCCCTCTCGATGAGGCGACAACGACCGTGGAGCCGATCGGCGACGGGATGAACCGGGTGGAAATCGTGTTCGACTTCGAGTACGCGTACGATGGCTTCCCCAAGGAGCTCAGTGTGTTCTTCGAGGGGAGTTTCGAGGTGGCTCAGCCGAGCATCTCCTTCTACTGGTGGAGGCCGGATGGGGAGATGATTACGCTGGATGAGAACCGCCTGATAAGGACGCCCGGCAGCTACCGCATTTCTCAAGATATGAAGCTCCGTGAGGTGGTGGGGGCGGCTCCCCACGTGGGCCTGTTTGCCGAAGAGTTCGGCCTTCCTGCCGCTGAGATGAAGATCCTGCGGGGAGACTACCAGCTGGTGGTGCAGAGCGAGATAGCGGAGGGAGACGAGTTCCTTGAGGCCACCAGGTTGGTGGTCTATGGGCGGGTGGAGGGTCTGGGAGGTACCGACCACATGCGGCGCGACCTCATTGTGGCCCTCCTCTGGGGGGCACCAATCGGGCTTCTATTCGGGGTATTGGCAGCCGTTGGCGCCCAGGTCAGTACCTTTGTCCTCGCTGGCATCGGCACCTGGTTCGGCGGCAAGCTGGAGACCGTTTTCCGACG
>DAOVLG010000340.1 GCA_030631385.1 Candidatus Coatesiibacteriota bacterium
CGATTAAGCGTATGGATGATTTCCGCACGGTCGTCCGGGGTCAGGAGTCGGCGAGACGCATCCTGGTCTCGGCGCTGACCCGGGGCAGACTGGGCCACGCTTACCTGTTGCACGGTCCGGCGGGGGTGGGGAAGACGACCCTGGCGCGCGACTTCGCCCGGGCGCTGGCCTGCGAAGACGCGACGGGTTGCGGGAGCTGCCCCCCCTGCCACCGCTTCGACTCCGGAAACTACGCCGATTTCATCAGCCTCCCCGAGGAGGGGGCCGGGCTCCACATCGCTCTGGTTCGCTCCCTGGTGACCTCCCTCCACCGCGCCCCCCTCGAGGGAAGGCGCAAGGTGGCGCTGATTCCCCGGGCGGAGCGGTTGACCCCCGAGGCCCAGAACGCACTGTTGAAAACGCTGGAGGCCCCACCGGCCGGGGCCGTTCTCCTGTTAACCTCGGACGCGCCGGATGCCCTGCTGCCGACGATCACCAGCCGCTGCCAGCTCCTTCGCTGCGACCGGCTCCCCCGGGAGCTCATCCGGGAACTGCTCACGGGCGAGGGCCACCCGGAGGGGGAGGCCCATCGGGCGGCAGACCTGGCCGAGGGTTCGGTGGGCCGGGCCCGGACCCACGCCGACGACGATACGCTGATCCGGGTCGCACGGGGGGTTTGGGAGCACCTGCTCAAGGGTGACCTGACCGCCGTCTACGCCGCCTCCGCCGGGCTCGGTGACCGGGAGGAGGCCCGGGCGCTCTTCGAGGAGCTTGCCCGGCGGGCCGGCGAGCGCTTCGGGGAAAACCCGTCCGATGAATGGGCGGCCCGCGCCGCGGGGGAACTCAGCCGGGCGGCGAAACTGGTCGCCTGGAACGCCAACCTGCGACTCACACAGGAGACGGTACTGGGCGGCCTGACCCTCCGAATGAACGCAGGATCGAACCGGCCCTAGTTTTCCTCATACCGCGAGCAACGAACCCCGCCGTCCAACGTAGATGAAAGTGCGGAGTGTGCGTCATGCGTCTCTACACCGAGTTCCGTTTGCGTGAGGACCACCTGCGCCTCCTCGGTTTTTGCGGCGATGAGGAGGTCGCCGTCGGGCAGTGCTGCCGGGTGATCGTCGAGGGCCGTGAGCGCTTCGCCGAGGTCATTCGCACCGCGGTCCCGCTGGTTGAGAAGTCGGTGCACCACCTGCCGTGCCGGGTGATCGGTCGGGCCGGTGAGGAGGATTTCGGGCGCATGGCCGAGGCCGCCAGACTCGAACGCCGGGCGGCGCGGCTCTTCAAAGAACTCAAGGAGAACCTGCCGCTCAAACTGGTGGACGTCTCGGCAGGTGTGGGCGGCGACCTCGTCACCTTCTTCTTCACCACGCCGGAGAAGGTGGATTACCGTCGCCTGGTGGCGATCCTGGCCCGGCAGCTCGAATCGCGTGTCGAGATGCGTCAGATCGGCGTCCGCGACGAGGCACGCCGCCTGGGCGGCTATGCGACCTGCGGCCGGGAGCTCTGCTGCGCCAACTGGCTCCGCGGCTTCGACCCGGTGACCATCAAGATGGCTAAAAAGCAGAACCTGGTCCTCAACCCCAACCGCATCTCGGGCCTGTGCGGGCGGCTCATGTGCTGCCTGGCCTACGAGTACGATTACTACCTGGACGCCGTCGAACGGCTGCCCCGCACCGGCGCCAAGGTCACCCTGAGCGATGGCGCCGAGGCCGTCGTGCGCCAGGTGAACGCCGTCAAGGGCACCCTGGTGGTGGAGCGAACCGACGGCAGCCGCGAGGAGATAACCCCGGACCGCCTCGCAGGGGACAACGGGGAGTCTGGGAAAAAATGAAACGGATCGTCGGAGTACTCGCCCTCCTCCTGACGCTGTCCCTCGTGGCCGGGTGCGGCCACCGGGCCCGGGCGGGAGATTACCGGGATTACGCCTACCGGGCGGCGCGGGCCGGCCTCTGGCGGGAGGCGCTGGCGCGCTGGGAACAGGTGCACGAGCTGACGCCCGACGACCCCGGTATCCTCAACAATCTGGCCGTGGCCCACGAGGCCCAGGGCGAGAACCTCCGGGCGAAGGAACTCTACGAAGGCGCGGTGGCTCTCGCACCCGACGACGAGGAGATCCGCCACAACCTCCTCGAATTCCGCCGGGCGCACCCGGAGCTCTACCCCGAGGGGAACGAAGATGATGAATAAACTGATACCAACCCTCCTCGTCCTCCTGCTCCTCGGCTGCCGACACTCGGACGAACTGGTCATCAACCTCCGGACCGAGGCCGAGATGGATCCCCAAATCTATAAGCGTCTGTCGGTATTAGACTTCGCCTACTCGGGCGAGATCGAGTTCGGCGAGCTGGCCGCCGAGCGGGTGCGGAACAGGCTCAAGGCCGGTGGGCTCTTTACCGTCGTCCGGGGCGTGGTGATCGGCGATCCACAGAGCCCCCTCTACGATCTGGCCGGGGAGGATTTGGAAGATGCCCTCGCCAAAGCGCGGGAGCTGGGCGCCGACGCTCTGCTGACCGGCCGGGTGCTCTACAGTCGCCACGACGCCCTGGATTATTCCGAGCGTCTCGCCGAGAGCTACGACGTCGAGGAGACACGGAGCCCCGACATGACCTTCGGCCGTTCCTGGGAGGCAGACAGCCGTCGCACGGGGGTGGTCTACACCCTGGAAATCTCCGTCCGCGCCTACGACTCAGACACCGGCGAGGTCATCTGGCAACGGAGCGCCTCCGAACGGGCCGAGGCGGACAGCACCAACCG
>DAOVLG010000290.1 GCA_030631385.1 Candidatus Coatesiibacteriota bacterium
CCTTAGTCGAGACGAGCATCCCCGCCGGTATCCTCAAGTGACCGAGCTCCCGGGCTATGCGGACGTTCTGCTCCACCGAGCGGCCCGAGACGACCAGGCTGCGCCCGGTTTCCTCGCAGGCGTCCACCACCCCCTGGATGCGGTGGATGTGGCTGGCGAAGGTGGTGAGGATGACCCGGCCCCGGGTACCCTGGAAGGCCTCCAGGATAGCCCGTCGGGCAACGGTCTCCGATGGGGAATGCCCGAGAAGCTCGGCGTTGGTCGAGTCACCGAGGAGCAGTCTCACCCCACGTTTGCCGTAGTACCGCATCTGGTGGAGGGGGTCGTGCCGCCGGCCTACGGGGGTCGGGTCCAGCTTGTAGTCGCCGGTGTGGAGGATGACGCCGGCGCGGGTTTTGATAACCAGAGCCAGGCTGTCGGCGGTGGAATGGGAAACGGCGATGGGCTCGATCTCGAAGCCGCCGATGTGGAATTTCCGGCCTCCCCTGATCTCCACCCGTTCCACTTCGGGGGTGTCGCGGTACTCGCGAAGCTTTCCTTCGATGAAGCCCAGTGTCAGACGTGAGCCGTAGAGCGGCGCCGGGGCCTTGGGCAGCACGTAGGGCAGCGCGCCGATGTGGTCCTCGTGTCCGTGGGTGAAGACGTAGGCCAGCAACTTATCGGCGTGGGCCTCCAGGTAGCCGGTGTCGGGGATGACCGAATCCACGCCGAGAAGAAGGTCGTCGGGGAAGGCCAGGCCGCAATCCACGGCCACGATGCCCGATGAATCCTCGAGGAGAAGCATGTTCTTACCGAACTCGCCCACCCCGCCGAGGAAGGTGAGCGCCACACCGTCCTGGGGCAGCTCGCGTTCGAAGGTTATTTCGCGTTGTTCCATCTCGGTGGTCGTGCGTATTGTGTCCAACTCTACACCTTGTGATAGACGGCCAGAGCCACCCAGGCGCGCTTGGCGGACCGTCGGCTGCGGTGGAAGATGAAGGAATCCAATCTGGACAACAGCACCGTCAGGCCGCGGGTGAGGCGGCTCGAACCGAATGCGCGCTCGACAAAGACCGGCAGCGCCGCGGTGAGGTACCACGGGGTGACGGTGGTCTCGCCCCCGAGACTCAACCTCTCCAACTCCTCAAGAGAGGTGTAACGGGCCACGTCCCGACGCCGAGTGAAGAGGGGACGGTAAACGCGCAGGACGGGGTGCCGGTCCAGCGGCTCGAAGAAAACAGCCGTGCCGTCGGGTTCGAGGACCCTCTTGATCTCAGCGAAGGCCTTCGCACGATCCAGGTGGAGGAGAATCGAGTTCCCGTACACCAGGGAAAATACCCCGTTTTTAAAGGGTAGCCGTTCGGCGTCGGCCATCATGGTTGATGCCCCTGGAGCGATGGATCGTGCAGTTTTCAGCCGTCGGGGTGAGAAATCTATCCCCACGACCTTGACTCCCTCCCTCGCCAGGGGTGCCATCTCCCCGCCGTGTCCACAACCCAGCTCTAAGGCCCTCCCACATTTCAGGTTGCCCAGCGACTCCACCCATTGCCGGCGTAGCTCGGGGATGGCGACGGATCTATCCACGGCGTCACCGAGAGCAAGGCTGGTGAGCGGGCCCGGGTCCTTTTCCGCGGTGAAGAAACGTCGTAAAACGCTGACCCTCTTCTCATCGTCCACGGCCCCTCCCGTGGTACAGGGCCAGGCAGACCCAGGCGGATTTACGGGCCCGGAGGCTCCGGCGGAAGAGGAGTTCGTCCAGGTGTCCGAGGATACGGGCCAGCCCGCGCCAGAAGACGCCGTCAACCCCCACGGCGGCCAGGGGCAGAAGAATCGCCGAGGTGAGCCCGATGGGGTGTAGTTCGTATCCTCCCTCCATTTGGTCGGCGTCCAACTCCTCGTAGGCGAGGTAGGAAACCACGTCTTTCCTCGTTGTTAACATGCGCCGGTAGAGTTTGAGAAGAGGGTGCCGGTCCAACGGCTCGATCAGCACGAGCCGACCGTACGGTATCAGGACTCGTTTAACCTCGGCGAGTGCTCTTTTCCGGTCCAGGTGAGCCAGGATGGCGTTACCGTAGACGATGTCGAAGGTGTGATCGGGGAAGGGCAGGGCGTGGCAGTCCCCAGCCACCACGATCGCTTTAATCCCGGCTTCATCGGCACGGCGTGGAACCTCAGCCAGCCTTGTGAGGGCGAAATCCACCCCCACCGCCCGGGCGCCTCTCAGGGTGAACTCGATCAGCTCCTGTCCGTAGCCCGTGCCAATTTCGAGAAATTTTTTCCCGGTGATCTCACCCAGCACCCGATCCCTCAACCTTTCCAGTCCCAGAACCGTCCTGCGCAAGCCCAACCCTCGCCCGCAGGCCAATCGCCCCAGCGCCCCGTCGGGGAGCCCCTTCTGGATGTAGAAGTCCTTCGTCTTATTTCGGTCGGGGCTTCGGCGCATCGTCGTTCAGGCCTTTGTGCGAGCTTGGGGCGGCTTCCCAGGCGGCCTCGCTTCCACGGAAAACGGACCGGCAGATGCCGAATAAGGAGGCGGTGTTCACCATCACGAAGTGTCCGGGAAGCGCAAGGAGACGCCCGATGAGGGTCTTGGGTCTCCATCCCCTGCTCATCGCCCACCAGGCGAGAAGCCCCCAGACCAGTCCACCGCCCAGGATCAGCACTACGATCAGCATAAAGCTCACCCCGCTCAGACTCTGAGGGACCGCCAGGCCGAGAGCGGCGAGGTAGAATACGGGGACCAACCAGCGCAGGAGTTTGTGGCACAGGAGCCTCAACCCGACCGACGGCCGTTTCCAGCAGCCCTTGAGGTAGAAGTAACCGCCGAAGTCGTGGGCGATCATCCGCACCTTGCGCCGGAACTCCTCACGCGTGTCCACCGCGGTGCGCTCCCAGGCGACCGCCTCCGGCACCCAGGCCACCTGGTAGCCCAGCGTGGCCACCGTCAGGGGGACGATGGAGTCGTCGGCTCGGTGGGCCGGCACGTCGGGGATCAGCTCTCGCCGGGCGGCATAGAGGGTTCCGGCGCCCATCAGCATCGTGCCGGAGAGCGATTCGGCGGTCTTGATCATGTCCTCGTAGCGCCAGTACAGCCCCTCCCCGGCGGCGGTGCCCGATTGGTCCGTACCGAGCAGACGCAGGCGGCCGCAGGCGGCGCCCACCCTCGGGTCGGCGAAGACGGCGGCCAGTTTCTTACACGTGTCCGGTTCGTAGCGGGAGTTGGCGTCGGAGAAACAGATGACCTCAGCGTCCCGGGCGGCGGCTATCCCCC
>DAOVLG010000337.1 GCA_030631385.1 Candidatus Coatesiibacteriota bacterium
AAGGGCCACGAGCTGACCGGCTTCGGGGGTGCGATCAAGAACATGGCCATGGGCTGCTCCACCAAGGCGGGCAAGTTCTACATGCACGCCCAGAGTAAGCCTTACGTGGACTCCTCACGCTGCAACAGTTGCGGCAGATGCCTGGAGTGGTGCGCCTACGACGCGATAGAGCTGAACGGCGGAACCGCCGTGATCCTCGATTCGACCTGCACCGGTTGCGCCCACTGCCTGATGTCCTGCCCTGAGCGCGCCATCCGCTTCCGCTGGGACCTGGCCCCGTCCCTGGTGCAAAAGCACATGGCCGAGTACGCCACGGCGCTGGCGAACGCCTTCAAGGGGAAGGCTTTCTACGTCAACTTCGTCACCGACGTAACCCCGGCCTGCGACTGTTACCCCTTCAACGGACCGCCCCTGGTGCAGGACCTGGGTATCCTGGCCGGCGACGATCCGGTCGCCGTGGACGCCGCCAGTTGGAAATTGGTCAACGACGCCCCCGCCCTCCCAGGCTCGGAGGCGGATGGGGTGGAACCGGGCGCCGACAAATTCCGTCATATATACCGGGACGTGGACCCCGCCATCCAGCTCAAAGAGGCCCAGAGGCTGGGGCTTGGAACAATGGACTTCGATTTAGTACGGGAGGTGCGTTTTGGGTAGTCTCCAGTTCGACGACCCGACCCCGCCGCAGAAGAAGGGCTCCGGGATCGCCTTCACCGGGATGATCCTGGCCATCGTGATCATCGTGGCCGGCGGCACCTTCCTCCTCACCCAGACCTGTGAGAGGGCCACCGAGGAGCACGAGGACGCTTACGAAGTGCTGGAGGACGCCCCCGACGTGAATCTGGAGGGGGAGAACACCCGCGAACTTGTGTTCTACACGAGTGAGGGCGAGCTCGTCGTCATACCGAGCGAGGTGGCCGAGGGTGAGCCGACCGAAACGGAACCCCTCGAGCTTCCACCCGAGCTGATCGAGATCATGGAGAGCGGCAACGGCGTTGAAAACGGCGGTAACGGCGAAACGACACCGCCGATCGAGCCGCCCGAGGGTATCCTGACCTACTCGGTCCAGGTGGGCGCCTTCGGAGAGGCGGACAACGCCCAAAAACTGGTTGATAAGCTGGGCGCCGACGGATACCGGGCATACGTCGTCGAGCCGCTGGCTTCCGACGAAAAGCCACTCTACCGCGTCCGGGTCGGCCTCTTCCATGACCTCGACGAGGCCGCTACGACCGCATCCGAGTTGCAGGAGAAGTACGGCCTCAGCCCCTACATCCCCCGTTAGCCAACCCCGGAACGACCGCCTCGTGGTGAGAGGGCGCCTCAAGTATGACCGAAGGCTGGTTCGCTAAAACCGACTGCCGCCACTACTCCGGCGATACCCCGTGCCGGTTCAAGCGCCTCTGTCCGGATTGCCCCCACTACGCCCCGCGAGGCGAGGAGGTATTGGTAATCAAGCTGGGCGCCCTGGGGGACGTCCTGCGCACCTTCGCCCTCCTGCCGGCCCTCCGGCGGCGACACGGCGAGAACGCCTTTATCACCTGGGTCACCCGTCCCAACGCCCTGTCTCTGGCGGCGAATCAGCCTGCAATAGACCTGACTCTGCCCCTGACTCTGGAGACGGTCTTGGGCTTGAAGGGACGCGTTTTCGACGCCGTCTACGTCCTCGATAAGGACCGCGAGGCCACTGGCCTGGGCCTCACAGTGGAGGCCGGAAAACGATGGGGGTTCACCCACGATAAACTAGGCGCCACCATCCCCGCCAACCCCGAGGCGGAGTACTACTGGCGGCTGGGGCTGGACGACGAGGAGAAGTTTCACCGGAACACCAAATCCCACCAACAGCTTCTGGCCGAGGCGTTGGCGCTTGATTACCGGGGGGAGCGCTATCGGCTCCAGCCTTCGGAGGAGGACCGGAAGAGCGGGGAGGAAGTGCTCTGGAAAGAACTCGAAGAGAAGGGGCTGGACTGGAATCTCCCCACTATCGGACTGAACATCGGCGCCGGAGGAGTTTTCGCCCACAAGAACTGGCCTCCCGAGCGTTACGCCGAGCTGATCGCCGCCAGGCCCGACTTGACCTTCGTCCTCCTGGGCGGACCCGCCGAATCCCAAGCAATGGAGGAACTGGCCCGGGCCCCCAACGCCGTCAACACCGGAGCCGACAATCCCCTGCTCACCTTCGCCGCCATCGTTCATCGCTGTTGGGTGGTCCTAACCGGAGACACCTTGGGGCTGCACGTGGCGCAGGCCATAGGGACCCCCGTGGTCGCCCTCTTCGGCCCCACCTGCCCCCAGGAGATAGACCTCTACAGCCCGGGCGAGAAGCTGGTGACCAGCCTCGAATGCGCGCCCTGCTACCGGCGCTCCTGCGACGTCAGTCCGTCCTGCATGGAGATGATCGGCACCGATCGGGCCCTCGCCGCCCTGGAGCGGGTGTTGGACGCCGGGGGTTGGGAATGGTGAGGACAACGCGCCTCGTGTCATGCTGAGAATGCGCTGCACCGGTCCGCCGCCCCTGGGGCGGATTGAGCTTTCTCTGCCCGACGGGGCTCGTCTATGCGTCTTCGGCGAATCGGGGAGCGGTCGTTCGACGTTGTGCCGGTTGCTCGCCGGCGTACTCAACCCCCTCGACGGCGGCTTAATACTGGACGGTGAGCCCTATCCCCCGCCCGCCGGCGGAAAAACCGCGCCGGTGGGCTACCTGGCTTTCCCTGTTCCACCCCTGGGTCGAGCGAAGCGGATGGACCCGGAAATCGCCCGCCGGCTC
>DAOVLG010000111.1 GCA_030631385.1 Candidatus Coatesiibacteriota bacterium
ATCCCGCAATCGGGGTTTTTTCCCAGATAGCCCACGAGTTCAGCCAACGCCCCGTCCAGAACCACCATGTCCGGGTTGAGAAGCATCCGGAATCGTGCCGAGGCCCGGTGGAGTCCCTGGTTGGCGGCCCGGGCGAAGCCCCGGTTGTCGGGGTTGGCTATTACTTCAACGTGGGGAAACTCCCGCCGCAGCATCTCCACCGTGCCGTCCCCCGAACCGTTGTCCACCACGATAACCTCCGGATCCCGAACCCCTCCCCTCTCGAAAATGGACCGGAGGCATTCCGGAAGAAGCTCACGGCTCCGGTAGCTTACGATGACCACGCTGAGCTCGAGCGCCCCGGCCATCAGCGGTAGAAACGGAGGACGGTCTCGATAACGTGGTTCTGATCGTCCTCATTGAGCTGCGGGTACATCGGCAGGGCGATTGCGCGTTCACAAGCCGCCTCGGCCTCGGGAAAGCTGCCCTCGTGATAGCCCAACCCGGCGAAGCAGGGCTGAAGGTGGAGCGGACGGGGGTAGTAGACGGCGTGGCCGACGCCGGCATCCTTGAGGCACCTTGCCAGTTCGTCGCGCCGGGGAGCGGCGATCACGAAGTAGTTGTAGGAGTGGTAATGGTCGGGTAACGGCCGGGGCAGCTCGGCAACCTCGGCCAGAAGGGCGTAACGCTCCGCAACCCGGCGGCGACGGCGGACGTCATCATCCACCTTTGCGAGTTTGATCCGCAGGAGCGCCGCCTGCAGGGGGTCCAACCGGGAGTTGTAGCCAACGTAATGGTGGTGGTACTTCGGCCTCACCCCATGGGCACGCAGGATGCGCACCCTCTCGGCCAGTCCGGGATCGTCGGTGACCACCGCCCCGCCGTCCCCCGCAGCGCCCAGGTTCTTCGCGGGGAAGAAACTGAAGGTAGCGATATCGGCAAGCGAGCCGGCCTTCCGTTTCCGCAGCTCCGCGCCGAAGCTCTGCGCGGCGTCCTCGATGATCTTGACTTCGGGACGACCCACCGCCTCCCGCAGGGCGTCGTAGTCCAGGGGATCACCGTACAGGTCCACCCCGATCACCACCCGCACCTCCTCATCGGCCACAGCTTTAGCCACCCGAGCGATGTCCAGGTTAAAACCGACAGGGTCAATGTCAGCGAAGACGGGCCGGTGTCCGAGTCGGACGATGCACGACGCCGTGGCGAAGAAGGTGAAGGGGGACGTAAGCACCGTGGAGGCGGGAGGCAGGTCCAGGGACTTCAGGGCCAGCAACAGGGCATCTGAGCCCGAGGCCACGCCGACGGCTTGGTCAACACCCGCGTAGGCGGCCAGCTCCTCCTCGAAGGCTTCCACCTCGGGGCCGAGGATGTAGCGACCCGAGCGCAGCACTTTAACCGCCGCATCCTCCAGGACGGCGGCGTTCTCACGGTGAGCTGCGGCCAGATCTACCAGCGGTACGTTACCGCGCCTGTTCAAGCAACTCCTTTGGACGGTCCTCAATGGTTGATCAGGTGGAAGGAGAGGCCCTCAAATTCAACGGTCAGATCCACGTTTCGCAGCACGATGTGCGGCGGCACGTTCAGGTTGACCGGGGCGAAGTTGAGAAAGGCCCGCACACCGGCCTCGACCATCAAATCGGTCACCTGTTGGGCGTTCTGTACGGGAACGCTGATAACGGCGACCTCCACTTTCTCGGAACGGATGATCCTCTCGAGGTCGGATATGTCGGCCACCTCGAGTTTGCCGATCCGGGTGCCGATCTTCGCCGAATCGTTGTCCAGGATGGCGACGAAGTGGAAGCCCTGTTTTTCGAACCTGCTGTAGCATACCAGCGCCGTCCCCAGACAGCCGGCCCCGACCACCGCCACCCGCCAGACACGGTCCTCCACACCGAGTATCTTTGCCAGCCGCTTACGCAGGAAGCTCACCGGATAGCCACGCCCGGGAATGCCGAATCTGTCAAAGATGCTGAGGTCCTTGCGCACCTGAGCTGCGTTGGTACCGATACCCTCCCCCAGCTTATCGCTGGAGATGTAATCCACCTCACGGGCCTCCAACTCACCCAGGTAGCGGGTGTAGAGGGAGAGGCGGTGCACGGTGGCCTGGGAGACCTTCCTCTTCATAGGGCCGATATGTTGCGCAGGCGGTGGATGATGACGGGAAGTCTCTCCAACACGTAGCCGATCTCCTCGTCGGTGGTGTAGCGTGAGAGGGAGAAGCGTATTGATCCCTGGGCCTGGGCGTGGTCGAAGCCCAGAGCCAGGATGACGTGGCTCGGCTCCAGGGAGCCCGACGAGCAGGCCGAACCGGTGGAGACGGCAATACCCTCGAAATCCAGGCTCATCACGATGGACTCGCCCTCCAGCCGGTGAAAGAGTACGTTTGACGTGTTCGGGAGGCGTTCCGCTTCACGGGCGAGGATGGTGACCTCGGAGATCTCCTGCGTGATCCCCACCTCCAGCTTCGAGCGGAGCCGGATGATCCGCTCCCGGTGATAATCGTCCTCGGGGGTGAGCTCGGCGGCCCTGCCGAAGGCGACAATGCCCGGCACGTTCTCCGTGGACGCCCGTCGCCGCCTCTCGTGATGACCTCCATGGATGAGATTGAAGGGCGGCTTTACCCCCTTGCGCAGGTAGGCCGCTCCCACCCCCTTGGGACCGTGGAGCTTGTGGGCCGAAGCGGAGAGGTAATCCACCGGCAGCTCACGGAGGTTGAGCGGGATCTTGCCCACCGCCTGCACGGCGTCGGTATGAAAGAGGACTCCGGCCTCACGGCAAACGACGCCGAGGGCTCCAATATCCTGGACCGTCCCGATCTCGTTGTTGGCAAGAATGATGCTGACCAGGATGGTGTCGGAGCGGATCGCCTTTTGAAGATCGTCCGGACTCACCAGCCCCTGACCGTCCACCGGCAGCTCGGTCAGCTCGAAACCATGTTTTACCAGAAAGCGGGCGGTACGCAGGACGGCGGGGTGTTCGATGGCGCTGACGATGAGGTGCCCCCCGCCGGCGCGGGCGGCCACGCCCTTGAGGAAGTAGTTGTTCGACTCGGAACCGGAACCGGTGAAGACGATCTCCTCGGCGGTCACCCCCAGGAGGTCGGCTACCTTCTGCCGGGCCTCGTTCATCGCCTTCGCCGCGCGCTGTCCGAATTGGTGAAAACTCGAGGCGTTCCCGTACTCCTCGCCGAAGTAGGGCAGCATCGCCCCTACAACCTCGGGCGCGGTCCGGGTGGTGGCGTTGTTATCCAGATAGACCTTCATCGCTGACCTCGTGTCGCTCGCTGTTGAGAAATACTATTTATAAATGGATCACCGTCAGTAAACGGACCAATTAAAAGATGTATCTTCCTTATAAATATGGCGGTTAGAAGAAAGCGTGTGTTCACCTTAGCACCTATAGAAAGTGGCGCCTTGGACGAAGAAAACGGTTCTTTAGTTCCTTCGTAGGGCGGGGTTTCCTAACCCCGCCGCCACTTTGCGATTAGTATGCCTTTTCGGCGGGGATTCAATCCCCGCCCTACCTCTTTCTTAGTGGGGTTCCAGTTGATCCAGATAAGGGTTGTGATCCCTTTATAAATACAGAGTTATCTTAGCATAATAGTCATCAGACTCACCGGAAGGATGGGGCGAAGAGGTAAACCTACGGGTAGTAGGTCACCTCGGTGACCTCCCAGGGATCTCCGCCCACGTCGTCGGGCTGGAAGGTGTGTCTGTACGGGCTCTGGGGCAGCTCACCACCGCGGACGTAGAGATGGACCTTGCAGTTTACGGGTGAGTCGAGCCCGTTGCTGGACGCGTACTCGACCTGAATCTGATAGGTCGCCCGCCGCGTGTTGATGATGGTGATGTACTCCGGCCCGTAGCCGAAGGAATCGGGGATGTCCAGGATCATCCCGCCGATGTTGGGGTCGTCCTCGGAGCAATCGTTGCCCAGGTCATCTATGGTGTGCAGGTTCAGGTTGGCGAAATCCGAGCCGGGTCACTCCACCGAACACATGATCGGATCACGGGAGGGGCTCCAATCCCCGGAGAGGTTGAACACCGGGCTGTACTCGAGGACCGTCCCACCGGGAAGGCGCGGACGTAGATCTCCAGGGTGTTCCAACTGTTGAAGAGCCGGACCTAGCGGAAGAACTCCCATCGCGTCGTCGGTTCACCCGAATCGTCGAAAACCTGCCCCATCTCGTGGTCGGAGAGAACGTAGGGCTCGGTCTTGTTGCGGACGATCTCAACGTACCCGTCCCAGAAGTCGGGGGTGTTGAGGGGGTCGGTATCGGTAACCGTTCCGTGGACGATGACCACGCGGTCGTCGTAGGGGACGGTCGAGCCGTCGGGGTAAATCAGACCCGAAGCGTAGCCGGTTACCTCGATGTCGGCCATGGGGTTGGGCAACGGCTAGGCGGGCTCGCAACCGGTCACACCCCAAAGCGACATCATAACCAGAAATACCGCAAGCCCTCTCACACGCGCCCCCACAGCTCGGGGAATAGCTCCTCCAACAGCTTCTTCTGACGAGACCTGCGGTGCTGTTCGTCGTTGATGATCGTCTCCACCTCGTCCACCGCTCGGGCCAGGTCGTCGTTGACCACTATGTGGTCGTAGTCCGGGGCGCGTCGGAGCTCATCCAGGGCGTTCTTCATCCGCCGCTCGACCGCCTCGGGCCCCTCGGAACGTCGGTTCTCCAGCCGGCGGCGCAGCGTCTTAAGATCCGGCGGCACGACAAAGATCAGGAGAGCCTTGGGGTACAGCTTCCGGATCGAATCGCCCCCCCGTACGTCAATATCGAGGACCACGTTACGACACTCGTCCAGCACCCGCTCCAGGGGTGCTCTCGGCGTGCCGTACCGGTAGCCGTGCACCCGGGCGGTTTCGATGTAGCCACCCTCACTCTTTAGAAGTAGGAACTCTTTTTCGGTGAGGAAGCGGTACTGAACCCCGTCCACCTCGTTGGCCCGCTTCGGACGCGTGGTGGCCGAGACGGAGTAGAAAAATTCCGGGTGGCGTTTCGCCAGCTCGTTGAAGATGGTCGTCTTACCGCCACCGGAGGGCGATGAGATCACGATGGGGATGCCGTGGAGTTTATCCATCATCGAACCTCAGGCGATGTTAGATACCTGCTCCCGGATCCGATCCAGGGTCACCTTCATCTCCAGCACCAGGGGCGTGATCTCGGTGCCGGCGGCCTTGCTTCCACAGGTGTTGAGCTCGCGGTGTATCTCCAGGCAGAGAAAATCCAGGCGGCGTCCCTGGGGCTCAATGGACTCCAGGGCCGAGCGGAAGGCCGCGAGATGGCCTTCCAGACGGTCCAGCTCCTCGGTCACATCGGCCTTGGCGGCCAGATAGGCCACCTCCTTCGCCAATCGCTCCCGGTCCAACTCGGCGCCGGTCAACTCGGAGATCCTCTCCCCGATCGCCCTCTTTATCCTCTCCGGCACGGCATCGGCGAGAGAACGGAGGGTTTTTAGATCACCGGCGAGCCGTTCGAGCATCCCCTCGATCTTACCCTGAAGAACCTCCCCCTCCCGCCGTCGGGATTTTGCCAGGCCCTCGACAGCCTCCGTTGCAGCAGAAACGAGCGCCTTCCGCAAGCGCTCCGAATCCAATCGGCCCTCGACCTCACCGACCACGCCGGGCAGGCGGAGGACCTCGTACGCCGTCAATCCCCGATCCACCTCGGGGGGCAGCTCGCCGGCCGCCTCCAGGTAACCCCGCGCCAGTTCAAGATCAACCTTGGGTCTGGCCTCGGGACCGGTGAACCCCGCGAGCTCCAGGCATGAGAGGGTAACGTTGCCCCGGTTGACGTGCTCCCGAATCAGGTTCAAGAGTAGCTGCTCAAAGACCGACAAGGGCGATGGCAGACGGAACTTGACCGACAGGTATTTCCCGTTGACGCTCTTGGCCTCCAGCACCAGCAGATCATCGTCCCTGGCCCAGCGCCCCGCAGCGTAGCCGGTCATGCTCTCCACGGCCACCTATTCTATCTCCCGCTCGAGGCTGTACCCAAGAAGAGACGCCGTCCGCCACCACTCGTCGGCCAACCGGGTTTCACCGGCACGGTAGTAGGCAAAGCCGAGATCATAGGCGTACTTCCCGTTCTTCGGAGCCAGCGTTACACAGATGTTCAACTCCTCGAGGGCCTCCTCGAAACGCCCGTTATAGAGATAGGCCCGACCGAGGAGGTTGTAGTACTCGGGAAAATCCGACCCGAGGCCGCGCGCCCGCTCCAGGATGTCCAGCGCCTCGGCGTATTCCCCCCGACTGAGGAGAATTATCCCCAGTCCGCGGTAGGCATCGTAGAAACGGTCGTCCCTGACCAGCAACTTATCGTAGGACCGCTCTGCCAGGGTGTAGGCATCCTTCGCCTCCAGCGTCAGCCCCAACTCAAGGTGCAAGC
>DAOVLG010000058.1 GCA_030631385.1 Candidatus Coatesiibacteriota bacterium
CGAGCCTCAATCCCCGCCTGGTAGTGGTGCTTGATCTCCTTGATCTCGGAGACCAGGTCGGCGAGTTCGATGACCTCGGGGTGGGCGTAGCGGCCGGTGATGACCAGCTCCAACTCGGGCGGCTTGTTGCGGATCATCTCCAGCACCGCTTGTAGTTCTACCAGGCCGAAGTCCAGCGCCACGTTGAGCTCATCGGCGATGATCATGTCATAGGAGCCGGCGGCGATCTTCTCCTGGAGTAGCTCCCATGCTTCGTGTGCCAGCTTGACGTCTACGGGATCGGGATTTTCCTTGGAGACGAAGGTCTCCCGCCCCATCTGGATGATGTCGAAGCCTTCGAGCTTTTTTGCCGCCTCCAACTCGCCGTAGTTGATGCGCCCCTTCATGAATTGGATCATCAATATCCTGCGTCCGTGCCCCCAGGCCCGTAGCGCCTGACCAAGCGAGGCGGTGGTCTTGCCCTTGCCGTCGCCGGTATAGACCTGAACCGTTCCTATCCTTTTCTCGGTCACAATCTGTAATGGTTGACAGGCCGGAAAGCCGTGTTCATCGAGTTCTGACGGTCAAAGGTGAAAGCAGGTGTGTCGTAATCGTCAGGAAGAGTAACTTTGCGCCCCGAAGACAGATGTGCGTACTGATTTTGTCGCGACGGTTGTTTTTTCTTGATCATTGGTCGGGTTTATGCCTGCTCGATCCTGAACTCCCACGTGCAAAACCCCCCATCGGGGAGCTCGTCCTGAAACAGAGAGCCTCGGCGAGGGCCTCGAGGGGGGCGAAACGTGCCCAGGCGCGCTCGTCCTGCCGGATCGCCTCCTCCAGGCCGCGTTCTTCCTCCACGGCCAGGAACCAGCAGCCGTCATGGGCCAGCCAACACTTTGCATAGGCCCGGACCAGCCGATGGAGTTCCTCAGTGGAAAGATCCTCGTGCATCACCATCAACCCCACCGGTTGAAAGAAGGAAGTAGATTATAAAAAAAAAGGGTAGTGACGGTCAAGGCTTGCCATACGGTATTTTATGCGTTGATAACACCGGGGTTGGTTTCTTGTTGTTCGGGTGGTGAACATAGTCTGAGCGGCGAGCCGAGCTGTCCATTCGAGGAGGTTTTTGGGTGGTGTTTTTGGCACGGTTTTTGGATGTAATTAACGGCAATGCTTCATTTACCCCACACCGACTCCCTCTATGTGTTATTCTTTGCAGGCTCAGTAAGACGGAACCTGCGAAGCGGACCAACGCTGAGAAGAAGGGCTGGAAGGCCTTAATGCGAGTATGAATCCCAAACCGTGCAGTATTCAATGATCAGGGATAACGTTATCTTCGAGATCATCACGCCGCCCCAATCCTGGCGGGAGGAGAGAGTCCGGGGCTGGGCTTCCAGGGTCGCCCAGATCCTCGACAGGAATGCCGTCTCCCACCTGAACCTCCCCGAGGTGGTAAACGAGACCCGGAACGGTAGCCGGGCGGTTCGCTTCTTGAAGAAGATGAACCAGGTCAGTTTCGGTGAGATCGTGAGGGAGGCGTTGCCGAAGGTCACCCTGATCCCGAACAAGATCTGCGTCCGGGTTCCCACGGAGGACTTCCGGGCCTGGGTCCGGGGGGTTTACGAGAAGGGTATCCGCAGTCTGATCCTGGTGGGTGGCGAATCCCACGAGATAGACTACCCAGGCTACACGGTCCTGGAGGCGGCTGAGTTTGTCAAGGGTACCTACCCGGACCTGCGGGTCGGGGGCATCACCATCTTCACCCGTTCCCACGAGGCGGAGCGCATCGTCGCCAAGATAAAGAGCGGAATAGATTTCTTCTGCTCTCAGATCATCTTCGAAACGGCCAACATGAAGCAGGTGCTCTCCCAGCTCGACCGCCTGACGCGGGAAGAGGGGCTGGGGTTCCCCGACGTTTACGTCTCGTTCACCCCGGCTTCGCGGATCCGAGACATCGAGTTCATGATGTGGCTCGGGGTTGAGTTTCCCTCGGCGGTTCTCTCCTATCTGGTCGAGCAGGAGGAGAGTATCGAGGAGCGAACCTTCGAGGTGGTCGAGAGGGTCATAGATGAGATCTTCGATTTCATGGAGAGGAAGGGGATCGAACTTGGTTTCAACATCGAGCATGTGATGTACTCGAACCTGGAGCTCTCCGAGAGGATTCTGGATCGGGTTCTGGCGAGGAGAAGTCTAGGATGAACGTTCTTCTTCCGGGACTCATGCCACGCACGGAAACGCTGATTCGCGCCACGCGCGACCACGATCGCGGGCGGATAAGCCGACCGGAGCTTGACGAGGTGGCCAGGGCCGATGTGGGAGACCTCAGGCAGTTGCAGGAGGGCTTCGGTTACCTCTCTACGGGTCTTTTCAACTGGCAGGACCTGCTCCGTCCCTTCGCCGAGATCGTTCCGGGTGCGCACGTTGGCGGTTTGAAACGGTTCTACGAGACGAACACCTTCTGGCGAGTCCTCGAGTTTCCCTCGGACGCCGTGGTAAACGACTCGGTATCCCCGGAATGGGTCAGGAAGTATTTCTTCGCCGACGGCCTCTTCACCGAGGATGAATCGTCGGTTTTTACCCTTCCCTTTCCCTTCCTCTTTCAGTCTTACAGCCGGGGGCTGCCCCTGGGTAAGATTACAAAGATTATCGGTGACGTAGCCGGCTGGCTGGGTCAACATAAGGCCAAGGTCCTCTGCTTCTACGAGCCCGGTTTCGGTTACCTCGAGCCGACCGGTGAGGAAGAAAAATTGGCCGTTAAGTTTACAGAAGATGTAAAGGGGCGAATCGAAATCCCGGTATACATCGTTAGTTCCTTCTTTGGGTTAGGCAGCTCGGCGGATTTCTTCTTCAGCCTGCCGGCGGACGGATTCGGCGTTGACCTCTACGCCAACTCACTCGACGAGGTCCTCCGGGGTTTTCCGGCCGGGAAGGTCCTGCTGGCGGGGGTGGCGAACACCGACTCCACCCTGATCGAGTCCGTTGAGGGTCTGCGGAAGGTGCTCGGCAGGATCGGCGCCGAGCTGCCCTTGGATAGGGTCTACCTTACCCCGAGCGGACCGGCGGAGCTTCTTCCGAGGGACGTTTTAGAGGCCAAGGTGAGAAATCTGCGGGAGGTGCTGGCTTGAAACCACTCCTGACGCACGAGATCGGTTCCATGGCCAAACCCTCCTGGAGGATCAAGCCCTTCCGCCGCATCCCCCTGGGTTACGACGACCTCGAACATGCGGCGGGATGGGGCGAGCGGCTGGACATCGAGAAACGGGGGGAGCTCCTCGAGCTGCTCTCCAAGAGGAGCGGCTTCGCCAAGGAGGAGAAGAAGCGGATTATTTGGTTCTCCTCCCTCTACGGCACCCGCCTGCAGGAGAAGGCGGGGCTCGATCTGGTCTGGGACGGCGAGCAGCACCGGGTGGAGATGTACGAGTACCCGATCCGTCGGGTGGAGGGTTTCACCTTCCGCGGCCATGTGCGAAGTTTTGACAACAAGTACTACCGGAAGGCCTCCTGTGTGGACCGGCCCGTCTTGAGGGAGCTCTACCACACCGTTGAGTACCGAACCATCTCCTCCTTCGCCGAGCGAGAGGTTAAGATCCCCGTGACCGGTGCCTACACCCTGGTCGACTGGTCCTTCGACGAGTGTTACCTGGGGGAGATCACTCCAGGAGCGAGTGACGTCGGTCGGGCACGCCGGGAGGCGCGGATCCGCTTCCTCTCCGATGTCGCGGAGAGGGTGGTCCACCCCAATCTTGGTTCTCTCTATGAGTCGGGTGCCCGGTACCTGCAGATAGATGAGCCCGCCGCCACCACCAAGCGGGGTGAGATACACGAGTTTGTCAAAGCCACCCGGGAAAGCATCGGCGACCTGGCGGGAAAGGTCTTCTTCACCATACACATCTGCTTTTCAAACTACGACCTGCTCTTTCCGGCGATTGAGGATCTCGAGGGAGTGCTCGACGAGATTCATTTGGAGTATGCCAACCGGGATTCGCGGGAGACCGGGGTATCTCAAAAGAGGCGTACCGGTTACGACATCCTGGAATCGCTAAAACGTACTTCATTCGTGGTTGGCCTGGGCGTGCTGGACGTGCACACCGACTTCATCGAACCGCCGGAGCTGATTCGCGACCGCATCCTGTACGCCTGCGAGGTTATCGGTGATCCGGGACGCATCTTCGTGGCGCCCGACTGCGGCCTGCGAACCCGCACCTGGGAGGTGACCTTCGAGAAGCTTCGCAACATGGTCGAGGGGCGAGATCTGGCTGCCGAGAAGCTCGGTTTGTAACCTTTTCGGCTGGTATTTGTCCGTTTAAGCAAACCCGGTGTCGAGTGCGGGGTGGTTTTGTCTAACTATGTGTGTTACTTAGACTTGCCTGGGAGAATTGTCTCCACAAAAAGCACCACCCTCACCTTGACAACGCCAGCCATGTACCGTATTCTCGCATATAAACTTTGAATTAATGTGTTTTCGTTGTCCACTCATCTGTTAAATATTTCACTCGGTCGTCTTTTCGGAATGACACCTTATCCAGGTACGAGTTAACACAAACTCGAGAGTAGCTTCTAAAAGTAGGAGGAACCGATGAGCTGGTTAATCCAGGAGAAAAAGAATGCTTGGCGTGAGCCGACCGGCAAGAAGAAAGAGGTCGTACAGAGGGATACCCCGGAGCTCTTCCGTGAGTCATACCCCTACAGTGAGCCGCCCAGGGTCCGTTTCGACCACAAGACCGTCCCCATGGACCCGCCGGAGCAGATCTACATCACCAGCACCACCTTCCGCGACGGCCAGCAGGCGAGGCCGCCCTATACGGTCGAACAGACCGTGGAACTGTTCAAGCTGGAGCACAAGCTCTCCGGCCCAAAGGGCATCATCCGCAAGACCGAGTTCTTCCTCTACAGTGAGAAGGACCGCGAGGCGGTGCGCAAGTGCCAGGAGCTGGGGGTCGAGTTCCCGAAGGTCACCGGTTGGATCCGGGCCAACCCCAGCGACTTCAAGCTGGTCCAGGGTATGGGGCTCAAAGAGACCGGGATGCTGACCTCGATCTCCGACTACCACATCTATAAAAAGTTCAAGAAGACCCGCCAGCAGGTCATTGATGATTTTCTCAAGGTCGTTGACGCGGCGCTGGCTGATGGGCTCGAGATCCGCTGCCACTTCGAGGACATCACCCGCGCCGACTTCTACGGCTGTGTGGTCCCCTTCGCCCAGATCCTGATGGAGCGCTCCAAAGAGGCGAAGATTCCGATCACCATCCGCATCTGCGACACCATGGGCTACGGTGTCCCCTATCCGGGTGCGGCCCTTCCGCGCAGCGTTCCCAAGCTGGTCTACGGCCTGCACCACGACGCCGGCGTGCCCAAGGAGCAGCTCGAGTGGCACGGCCACAACGACTTCTACAAGGTGCTCATCAACGCTTCGACCGCCTGGCTCTACGGCTGCATGTACGCCAACGGCACCCTACTGGGTTACGGCGAGCGCACCGGCAACACCCCCCTCGAGAGCCTGGTCTTCGAGTACGCCGGGCTGCGCGGCACCCTCGACGGAATGGACACGACGGCGATCCACGAGATCGTTGATTACTTCGAGAGCGAGATCGGCGAGGACATCCCCGGTAACAAGCCCTTCGTCGGCGAGAACTTCAACACCACCCGCGCCGGCATCCATGCCGACGGGCTGATCAAAAACGAGGAGATCTACAACATCTTCGACACCACCAAGATCCTCAAACACCCCCCCGGCATCTCCATCACCGACAAGTCGGGTCTGGCCGGGGTCGCTTACTGGATCAGCGCCTACCTGGGCGACAAACTGGGCGAGGTCGGCAAGAAGGACCCGCGGGTCCATAAGGTCGCCCAATGGGTGCAGGACCAGTACGACGCGGGCCGCACCACCGCCATCTCCAAGAAGGAGATGATGGAGATCGTCAAGAAGGAGTTCTAAGAACCACAACGGACCCTGGACGTTTCAACCCGCACGAACCCTGGAGTGTATGTAGCCCATGGGTCAGACACTCTCCGAAAGGATCATCTCCGCCCACTGCGGCAGGGAGGTTGAGCCCGGTGAGCTCGTGATCGCCGAGGTGGACGCCGCCCTGGTCCAGGACGGCACCGGTCCGCTGTCGGTGAGCGAGCTGGAGAGGGCGGGCTACGTCCGGGCCGCACATCCCTCCAGGACGGTCATCTTCTTAGACCACTCCTCCCCCAGCTCGCGCAAGGAGCTCTCCAACGCCCACAATATTCTCCGCGACTTCGCCGCCGAGACCGGGGTGATCGTCTCCGAGATCGGCGACGGGGTCTGCCACCAGCGCATGGTCGAGGACTACACCCGCCCCGGCGATCTCCTCGTCGGGGCCGATTCCCACACCGTCACCTCGGGTGCCCTGGGAGCCTTCGCCACCGGCATGGGTTCCACCGACGTGGCCTTCGCCATCGCCCTGGGGAAGGTCTGGCTGCGCGTGCCGGAGAGCTTCAAGATCGAACTCACCGGTTCCCTACCCGCCGGGGTGTACGCCAAGGACCTCATGCTCTCGATCATCGGCCGCATCGGCGCCGACGGCGCGACCTACAAGTCGTTGGACTTCGTCGGTCCGGCGGCGGGTGAACTGACCATGTCCGAGCGTTTCACCCTGTCAAACATGTCGGTGGAGGCCGGTGCCAAGGCCGGTATCTTCGCCGCCGATGAGAAAACGAAGGCATACCTAAAAGAGGTCGGACGTCCGGGGGATTACCGAAAGATCACCCCCGATCCCGACGCGGTCTACGAGAAGACCTTCACCTTCGACCTGGGAAAGATCGAACCCACGGTTAGCTTTCCCCATACGGTGGACAACACGCGCCCCGTGGGCGAGGCCAGGGGGATCAAGATAAACCAGGCCTTCATCGGGACCTGCACCAACGGCCGCCTGGACGATCTCCGCATCGCCGCCGAGATAGTCAAGGGGAAGAAGGTTGCCGGGGGAGTTCGGTTTCTGATCTGCCCCGCCTCCCGGAAGGTGTACCTGGCCGCCCTCGGCGATGGCCTGTTGGAGACCTTCGTCGCCGCCGGCGGGACGGTGCTTCCCCCCGGCTGTGGGCCGTGCGTGGGGATTCACCAGGGGGTCCTGGGCGACGGCGAGGTCTGCATCGCCACCCAGAACCGGAACTTCCACGGCCGCATGGGCAACCCCGAGGGTTTCATCTACCTCGCCTCCCCGGCGACGGTGGCCGCCTCGGCCCTGACCGGGGAGATAACCGATTCCCGCCGGGTTTGAGCTGGATTGGCAAGGAGGCTCTTCCGTGGACGTACTGAAAGGCCGGGCGTTCAAGTTCGGCGATGGCATCTCCACCGACCACATCACTCCGGGACGCTACTTTCACCTCCGCAACGACCTGCCAAAACTGGCCGAGCACACCCTGGAGGATGCGGACCCCACCTTCGCCTCCCGGGTGCGGCCCGGCGACTTCGTGGTGGGCGGGCGCAACTTCGGCCTGGGCTCCTCCCGGGAGCACGCCCCACGGGTGATAAGGGAGTGCGGCGTTTCGGCGGTGATGGCGAAGTCCTTCGCCCGCATCTTCTACCGCAACTCATTCAACGTGGGGCGTCCCGTGCTGAAGTGTGACGCCGCCGGCATCGAGGAGGGGGATGAGCTCGAGGTGGACCTCGGTGTGGGCGTCGTGCGCAACCTGACCAAGAAAACCGAGATAAGCTTCGCCCCGATCCCGGAGTTCATGCGTAGACTTTTGGCCGACGGCGGCCTCACCGATCACATCGCCAAGTACGGAACCTTCAAACTGTAAGGAGAGTATGAGTCCCGAGAAAATCACCGTGAGGGACGGAAGGCTGGAGATTCCCGACCAGCCGGTGATCCCCTTTATCGAGGGGGACGGCATCGGCCCCGACATCACCTCGGCCTCGATGCACGTGTGGAACGCATCGGTGGAGAAGGCCTACGGCGGCCGCAGGAAGATCCACTGGAAGGAGATCTACGCCGGGGACAAGGCCTTCGAGAAAACCGGCTCGTATCTTCCAGACGAGACCATCGAGGCCATCCGCGGGTATGTCGTGGCCATCAAGGGTCCTCTGACCACCCCGGTCGGCGGCGGCTTCCGCAGCCTGAACGTCAGCCTGCGCCAGATACTCGATCTCTACGCCTGCGTCCGGCCGGTCAAGTATTATCAAGGGGTTCCGTCCCCGGTGCGTCGGCCCGAAAAGCTGGACGTGATTATATACCGCGAGAACACCGAGGACGTCTACGCCGGC
>DAOVLG010000165.1 GCA_030631385.1 Candidatus Coatesiibacteriota bacterium
GGTTCGGCTCCCCTCGCAGTAAGGGGTCCGGTCGGGACAAGGGGTCGGGTAGCGCGGGGCGCGCGCGCAGGCGCCGGAGTTTATCCCGTCGCCCGTAGAAGGGCGACTACGGACCGGAGGTTAGGAACCGGGACCGACAATCACCACCTGGGACTGAACAAGCTCGTACGCCGAGGTGAGTGAACGGAACGACGGGTACTCCGCAACCGTTACCTCCTCCACGTCAACCCGCAGCTCATCGGTGATGGTGAGCACCCCACCCGCGAAGTCGTAGGTAACATACATACTCGCCAGGGGAGCACCCGAGGCGGTGGTGAGACTGAAGTTCTGCGGCTCCGGCAGGCTCAACGGCTCGTAACCCTCGGGAAGGACGTAGGAGGTAGTAGTGTGAGAAAGCCAGCGGTAATCGAAGCGGATCGGGTAATCACGACTGGTGAGCGAACCGTAGCGCTGGGCAAGCCGGTCGGCGTGAACGTGCGTGGCGAAGATCAGAGCCGAGCCCTCACGGCGGGCCAGACCCGGGATAGAAAGATCGTATGAGTAGTGGACGTTGTCGTGAGTATCGGTAACGTCCGAGATGTTGACGTTGTAGACGTCGGTCCCCGGGTACCGCCGGTTCCAGTACACCTCCAGGTCTATCTCCTGCATCTCGACCTGCTGGTTGTCGGCGCGGCGCTCCGGGCTGAGCTTCGCCCCGTAGTCGAGCTCCCGGTGTCCGACGGCGTTACCCTCTTGCCCAAGAACGAAACGGGTGCGGCTGTAGATAAAGTTGTTTTCAGCGGAATAGAAGGGCGTTCTCGCGAAGAAACCACCGTCGGGCATGCACACATAAGCCTCTACACCCTGGTCGCCGGGGGGCAGCTCCCACCAGGTGTTGAAGTCGGTCGTGCCGTCGAGGAAGAGGAAGCCGCCAAACTCTTCTTCCCCGGTCAGGCGGAGCTTGGTTCCCACATCCTCGATGGAGAAGCCGCTCTGGAGGGGGACGGCGCAGATCATGTGGTTGAAGAGCCCCAGGGACGCCTGGTCCCATCGGATCTTGCCCCGGTCTCGGGTACGGATCAACACCGGGTGGGCCTCGATGCCTTCGGCCCGGAAAAGGCTGACCATGAGCGCCGTCGAGGCCTTGCAGTCGCCATAGCCGGTGTGGACGGTGCTCTCAGGCTCGATGGGCTTCCAGCCGCCGATACCCAAAAGGATGGCCACGTAGCGCAGCTTTTGGGTTGTGTAATCGTAGATCGCAGTGACCTTCTCGAAGACGGTCTCGGCCCCGGCCTCGGTAACGATCCGGTCAGCAAGCTCACCGATCTGGGGGGTGGGGGCCAGGGTCTCCTTGGAGAGCTGCCACCACCAACGTCCCAGGTCCCGCCACTGGGCGAAGCTCGACACCACGGTGAAGGGGAGGATCTCGATCAGGGGGGTGGCCGCCGGCTCCTCGATGATGCGAGGAATCGAAGTGAGGGTCCAGCGCCAAACGATCTCACCGTTCCCCGTCTCCACCACCGGTTCCGGCGCCCCGTTCCAGCCGCGGTTGTACAGCTCGTTCCCGGATGGTGCGATAACCACGTACTCGGCGATGTGGGTCGGCTGGTAGTTGCCGAAGACAAAGGTGTCTGAGAAGTGCCCCCCGTAGATATTCTCCCCCACGTCGTCGAGCTGGTACTCCACATCTATTACCGCCCCGGGCTCGATGCCCGGCATCGGCGCGTAGCGGGTCACGCTGTCGTAGTACATGCGGGCGTCGGGGTCCGAGGCCGAGTACTCCCCCCAGTCTGTAGCCTCCAGCTCCGTGCCGTCGCTGCGTATGACCCTCATGTGCCGGACCTCGTATGTCTGTTCGTTTGGCACGTAGGTGAAGTAACCCCAGCCGAAGTCGCCGAGTGCGTCTTCGGTTTTGAGCATGACCACGCGGTGCACGACCACGCTGGCGGTGCCGTCGGCGTTGATTTTGAGTATTTCCTGGTCCAGTAGTACCTCGGCGCTGGCGTCGGGGTCCAAGGGACAGAAGTCGTCAATCAGTGAGTAGACATCGTAGGAGTAAGGGTCGTCGTAGGCGCAGCCTTCCGAACTCGGTGCCAATGTCCGCCGATACTCGTTGACCCAGGTGAGGTTTGGCTGGATGGCGAGCGCGGTGTCCCATTCCTCTTCAGCCCTCTTGCTATTGCCTAACTCATACATGGCGCAGGCGTGGAGTGCGAGCAGCTCGGCCTGGCTGGGGCAGATTGCTAAACCCTCGCCCGTTGCCCGCGCGGTCCCGGCGTAATCACACCAGTCGTAGAGCAGCCTCACCTCATACTCGATAGGCCAGAGGGAGTAGGGCAGCAGGGGTTTGCTTCGGTTCAGGAGGGCTATCCCATCCTCGCCCCTCCCCACCTCAACGAGGAGGTTGAAGAGCCGGCCAATGGCGCTCTGGGCTGCGGCGTCCAGGGAGAGCATCCGCCGGTAGCCCTCCATCCGTTCCTCCACACTGACGCGGTTCGAGCTGTAACTGGCTAAATCCTCCAACAACGGTCCGTAGTCGGGGTGTAGGTGACGCAGCCGGTCGGTTACTCTAGATCGCTCGAGCTGGTACTCATCCTCGGCGAGCTGCTCGACCTTCAGCTGCAGGAGCTGGAGACAGTCGGGGTTCTCGCGGAGTCCGGTCTCCACGTAACGGGTAACCTCATCGGGCCGTCGGAGTTGCCAATAGGCGTCGGCCAGGCCGATGGCACTCTCCACGTGGTGCGGGTCGTAAACCAGCGAGGTTAACCAGGCGAACTTGGCCGGGTTGAACTTGGTCTCGTACAGGGCGTAGGAATAGGAGGCCGGCACCCAGGAGTACGCCTCGGATGGATCATCCTTTACCGTGGGGAAGTGCCGGCTCTCCGCCATCGCGCGTCTGAAGAGCTCCCGGTGGAGGTGCTCGTCGAGATCGGCTCTCCTCTCCTCCACCTCCAGATGCCCCAGGTAGTAGAGGGCCAGGACGTTCCCGTCCCCGGCCAGCTCCTGTAGCCGGGCGTATGGGTCGGGCCTGGGCTCGAAGGTCTCCGGAGCTCTCGAGGGACGGTGCCAGTCGGGAGGCGGAGCGGCAGAGTGCGTAAGCGGCAGCGGTGAGCCGTCGCGGTCCGTCGCCCGCAGGTAGACCTCCCAGCCGCCCACGTCGCAGCAGGTCTTGAGGAGAATCTCGTGCCAACCGGGCTCGAGGACCACGCCCACGCGGTCGGTATCGGGGTGGGCCCAGCTCCGGTAGCCCTCGGCGGAGAGGAGCTCCGCGCCGTCAACCCACAGCTTGAACGAGCCTACGGCTCCGAGGCTGATCACAACCTCGGCACGGCCCTCCACCCGGATCCAGGTTGCCAGGTAGGCTACTACGTTGTAGTTCGGTCGGGTGATGGCAGAGAGCCGGAGTGGGCCGTAGAAGGGGTTGACCGTCCCCTCGCCGCCCCAGCCCGGCGGCAGGCCCGGGTTTTTAAAAACGGAGAAGGAGGGTTGCGGGAATCCGCGCCAGCCGACCTCGATCCGCTTGCCCTGGTAGGTAGCAGCCAGGTCCACGCCGCCGTCCAACTCGGGACCGTAGGGGGTGTCGAATCCCGTCTCGCCGGTGTTGTCGAAGGGCCCTAGATAACTGAAAAAACGGAGGTAGCCCAGGTCGTGGACCAGGCGGGTAGCCTCCACCGCACCTTCGGGGTAGCCCTTGGCCCGGAGAAGGTCGATCAGGAGGTTACGAGCCTCGGTGCTTACATCGGTGTTAGACGGAGATTCCTCCGCCAGGGAGCGACAGAGCGACTCCAGTTCTATCCTGCCTTCTGGAAACTCACCGGCGAAAAGGCCGAGGCGGCGGAGATAAACCAGGCTCTCCGGCCGGTCGGGCTGCAGTTCGATGAGGCGGGCGAGACTGTAGAAGGCCTTCTCGTACTCCCCCAACCCCTGATGGATCAAGCCCTTTAGCTCGTAGAGAGCCGCGGTGGTCTCGTCATCGCCTGCGGGCGGCCTTTTTTCCAACAGGCTCAGAAGGTCCAGCGTATCCGCACCGCCCAGGTATGCGCACCAGACGGCGAAGGCGAACTCCTCATCGGAGAGGGAGGCGTCGAGCGCCGGTGGGCCATCCAGAGTCGGATACTCCCCGGCGGCTTTACACGCGACGGCGCTCCCCTCGACCAGCGTCGGGATGACGAAAAGGACCAGGAGGGCGCATCCAAGGTATCTCATTACCCCGTATTCTGTTAAACACTCCGGTGATGATAGCGGTCCGGGGCGGTAGAAGTCAACTCTCGGCCCCGCTCTCTCGACCCGTGAATCGGCCTCGGCATACCCGTTGGTCCCACCACCCCCTTGACCACCAGACCGTCTCTATCGTATGATTTCGTGCCTGCGAAGGACCCATGGCGATTTCGAGCCGGATAAGGAGAACCCTTGGCTACATCCATACGCCTGAAACGCTACGGAACCACCAACCGACCCGCGTACCGCATCGTGGTCGCCGACAGGCGCGCAAAACGGGACGGCAAGGTGATCTGTGAGATCGGTCACTACAACCCCCGCACCGAGCCGAGCACGATGAAGGTGGACTCAGAGGCCGCCCGCCGGTGGATGGACCGGGGTGCGATACCCTCGAAGGCCGTGCGCAACATCTTCAAGAAGCTGGGGATAATCTGAACCGAGGGCGGCGGGCCACGGCGGGGTTCTTATCGTTACGCTTATCTACGCAACCCACCGCTGCAAGCCACTCTGGCGCACGCCGCGCCCACCACTCTACAGAGGCATCACTTTCGGGGCCACAAGCGGTCCCATTTTTGCTTTAATACCCCTTGAGGTGGACTTCCGTGGAGAAGAGGGACAACGAGCTGGTTCTGCTCGGCCGCCTGTGCCGTCCCTGGGGGTTGCGGGGCGAGCTGTTGTTTCAACCCGAGAACGACGGCACTCTCCCCTTTCACACCAATTTTACCGAGGTCCACCTGGAGGGCGTTGAGAAGCCCGTCGCCGTTGACGGCTGGCGGGTTGATGGCTCCGGCAGGCTGTACCTGCGCCTTCACGGAATCGAGACCCGCGAAGAGGCGAAGCCCTTCTCCGATAGGTTGGTGTACGTACATCGGGACGAGCTCCCGGAAACCGGGGAGGGGGTCTACTACGTATACCAACTGGTAGACCTGACCGTCCTCTACGAGGATGGTGTGGAGGTGGGGAGGATTTTACGCGTCGAACCGGGCGCCGGCGGCGCCAACGACGTGCTGGTGGTTAAAACGCCACGGGGTGAGGAGCGCCTGTTCCCCTTCGCCAGGGCGGCCGTCGTCTCGATCGATCCGGAGGCCGGCAGGGTGGTCCTTCGACGGATGGGGGAGGAAGA
>DAOVLG010000138.1 GCA_030631385.1 Candidatus Coatesiibacteriota bacterium
AACTCCAGCGGTCTCCCGCGGGGAAGCTCCGCGTCTCCAGCTCGTTCTGCAGCTTGAACTCCTGCACGCCTCCGAACACCAAGCCGGTGGTCACGTCCACGATGCAGCCTTTGCCCGTGAGTACGGTGGAAGCCATCTATAGTCCTTTCTTCAGCTTGGGGCCACGACCGCCAGGGCGACCTCGACCGTCGCGTGATGGTGGGCGGGCTTGGAGGGGGTCACGAGGGAGGTCCGCCAGTACCGCGTCTCCAACCTCTCGAGGGAAAGCCACTCCTCGCCGGTATGCCCGGTGATCTCGTTCTCCGCGTAGGTGTATGAGTAGGGCAGCCCGTCGTCGGCCGCCCGTCTCAACCGTCGCCACAGCGAGGCGCACCTCGCCGTCAGGTCCCAGATCAGCTCCTCATCGCCCAGTTGGCTGATGCTGAGCGTGACCTCGAACTCGACGACGGCCCGCGAGCCTTCGAGGAGCTCCACCCGCCGGGGTGAGATCGAAACCAGCCCCGCGGCGGGCAGCTCCGGCAGGCGGTGCAGAAGTCCGGGGTCGTACGTGATCCGGGCGCCGGTGAAGAGATCCGCGACCAGGGCGCCGGTTATCATGGCGTGATGTCGGGCCAGGTCTACCACGGCGGCGCCTCCTCACGGGGGAACCGCCCGAAACGGGAGAGGGCCGGTTGGTCCGGGTCGTCGTGGAAGGTCGCCGGGGCACCGCGTCGAGGCCCAAGCTCCACGCCCAACAGAGCCGGGTCGCGCAGGAGCATGTCCATCAGGGTCTCGTAATCATCGCGGAAGCGCCCCGCGCGGCCGTCGTCGGTCCCCGCGCCCGCCCGGCCGTAGTAGACCACCAAAACCTCCGCCGCAGCGCGGTAAAGAGAGATGCGCCTGATAAGCACAGGCACCGGATCGAAGGGCAGCTCCGCAAAGTGGGGCGAGAGCCGGACGTTGATCTCCTCCGAGGCGTAGTCCAGGTAATCACCCAGCGCCTCGTCATCCACCGAGGCGAAGGCGTCGCCCAAAAGCTCCCGCAGCTCACTGGTGTTGGCGTAGGCCAAGATCCCTCCTTGCGTACTTATGGATAATAAGTGCGGGGTGGACACCCAGGTCCACCCGTACCGGTTAGACCTCGGTGCCGTCGCTGGCGTAGGCCAACTGCGGGAAGGTATAGCCGGCGTTGTAGCGCTGGCGGGTGCCGAAGGCGTAGAGGTCGTTGCGGAAGACGATGTCACCGGTGGCCGGGTCGGTCTGCGCAGTCAGCTCCAGCTCGGTACGCCGCTGAAAGACCAGCGGCCTGAGCGGCTCGGTCGTCTGCAGGAGATACCAGGCGGTGTCCGAGGTGAGGTAGGGGTTGAGCACCACGTCGAACAGGCCGGCCAACGGGTTGTTCGCCGGGGTGCCCTCGGTGTAGTAGGGGTGCCGGGTCAACTCCAGGGCGGTGAAGTAGAGGCCCGGCGGAACCATGAGGATCGAGTTCTCAGCGGAGACCACGTTTCCCCAGGGGGCGCCGTCCGAGCGCCTCATCCCCATCAAGGTCGAGAGGCCGCTCTGGAGCGAGCCCGAATCCAACAGGGCGTCGGTGTAGTTGGAGAAGGTGGCGCCGCCATCGAGGGAATGGGAGTCGGAGAAGAAGGCCTCGCCGTCGTAGCAGGCGTCTGAGAAACCGGCCTCGAGCACGTCGGTCACCAGGCGGGCCTGGTGCTCGGCGGCGCGCTGAGCGGCGGCGGTGATCGCCAGGCCGATCTGCCCGGACTGATCGTCCTCCACGGCGGTGCGCTCCAGGTAGAAACCGAACTCCCAGGTCTTGTTGCGGATGGAGTAGCGCTCGGCCACACCCTGGTTGATGACACGGTCGCCGATCCACTCCCGCACGTCGCCCAAGAGGCGCAGCCAGTCGTAGTACTCCTCGGCGGCCCCCGAGCTCACCACGGTGGTGTAACGCTGCCAGCCGGTGTCCTTCAGCTCGTGGTAGGCGCGGAAGAATTCGGTGCGGACCACCCCCTCCAGCATCTGGGGGGAGAGGTCGCTGGCGGTGGTAAAGGGCATTCAATCCTCCTTCGGGTTTAAGACGGGGCGCAGTCGCCGGCGTCGAAACGGAAACGGACGTTGCCGGTGTCAACCACGGAGACGATAAGTCCCGCGTAGACTTCGTTGATGGTGGAGAGCGCCACGGTCTCGTCATCGGAACAGTAGGCGCTCTCTCCCACGTCGCCGGCGGCGGCGTTGGACTTCTTGATCACGATGGAACCCTGTGTCACCACCACGATCTCCACGTCGCCGTCGGATCCCGAGGAGTTGTCGGCCCCGTCCCGGGCGACGCCCACGAAGCGAAGGCCCGAGGCGTCATCGGCGGGGACGAGGTAGCCGCTCGAGTTGACGCAGACGAGCGCCCCCTTGTAGATGGTCGTAGAGGCGGCGACGGGGAAGGGGAGCTGCCAGCCCGCGGCGAAACGCTCATCGTAACGGTTGGCTGAAAGGGACATTTGAACCTCCAAGTATCTATTCGTACAAACACGACTGACACGCTTTAGCCGACGCCGCCCGAGGTGTTCTCCAGGTAGTAGGACAGGGCCGCCGGCTCCAGGCCGAAACGCTCGGCCACGGCCGCCAGCTCCTGATCTATCTCGTCGCGGCGACCGGGGCTGATCAGAACGCCCGGCTGCACCCTCGGACGGACGTAGCTGGTGAGGAACCGTTCCCGGCTCACATCGTCGGGAAGACCGTCCGCCAGCTCCAGCACCTCGGAACGCTGATGGGGAGCGAGGTGTCCCTCGGCGATCAGCCCGTCCACCCTCTCCTCCAACCGCCGGTTCAAGTTCTTATCCAGGCGGTGCGCAAGCTCGTGGTTCCTCTTCCGGCTGGTCGCCAGCTCCACCGCCAGCTCCCGCACGCCGGTCAGGGTGATGAAGGGCTCCTGACGACGGATGTGGGGTTCGGTGACCAGGCTCACCTCCAGGATCGCATCTTCCCAGTATTCGCCCGAGTCATCGGCCAGGGGTCCCAGGGCCAGGGAGGTGTGGCGGATGGTTCCGCTCTCGATCAGCTCGGCCACGTCGGGCCGGGTGATGACCAGGATCGCGTAGAGGTGCTCGCCGTCGGGGGATAGTTCCAGGTCCTCCACCCAACCGGCGTTGTCCGTGGGCTCGGAGCCATGGTTTAAGGGAACGGGGATCCGGATCCCGGCCTGGAGCGCCTGGTGGAAGGTATCCACCCAGGCCGCCAGACGCTCGGGCGTGAACTCGAGCTCGCCGTCGGGGTGCCGGAAGGCTCCGGTGCGGGCGATCTCCTTGCGGAACCGCCGACCGGAGGCCTTCGCACCGTTATCACCCTCCGGCGGGAGGGGATCAAAGGGACTCTTCTCGGACATCTTCCTCCTTAACAAGATGAAACCGCTAAGGTTACCAACCCAACTAGTCCGGGGGTGTAGCGGAACCCTCCCCTTCGACCACGGAAAGGCCCAGCTCCTCGGCGATCTGCTCCACGGCGAGGTTGATTTCGCCTTTGCGGATCAGCTCGACGAGGAGCTCTTTGTAGAGCCTGCGCCGCGAACCGGCCAGGGAGGCAATGACGAGGCGGGGCCTCGCGCCAGGAGAACCGAGCAGGTCGGCCAGCGGTTGCAACAGACCGGTCGAGATCTGCTCGGCCAGCTCCCGGGCGATGCCGTCCAGGGTCAGAAGAAAGGTGTTCACCTGTTCGGAGACCAGGGCCAGGCTGCCCCGGTCGCCGTCCTGGTAGAGCGCTTTCTCGGGCACGAAGAGGCTGGTGACGAGCATGCGGGAGAGGTACCGGACCCAATCCAGGAGCGGGCCGACGTCGGCCGTACCCTGGAGGAGCTCGATGTCCCAGCCGGGTTGGCCGGGTTCGACGGGCTGGGGCAGGGCCACGGCGGGGTGTTCGGCGTTGATCCGCTTGGCGAGCTCCAGGGCCCGCGTCTCGTTGGCCGGCGTGGGCTTGCCCTCGGCGTCCACGGTCAGCTCGGCGGGGTAACGCACGACGGCCGGCGGCAGGGCGTGACGCTCCAACCAGCGGTTGCCGTAGAGCACGGCGTAGGTAAGCGCCTGCCAGAAGGGCCAGGCCGGGGTGAGATGGCTCTCGCCCCAGGGATCGCCGAACTCGCCGGAGTGAACCAGCCAGAGGGACTTCGTGGAGTAGAGGTCCACCGTCCCGCTCGCGCCGCGCCAGCGCAGACCGGCCACCCGACCGCCATCGTCGAGGAGAGGCTCGATGGTTCCGGGGTCCAGGGCGCGGGTCTCAACGATCCGCACCCCCCCGCCGGCGGTGTCGTAGACGAGCTCGAAGCCGGTGTATCCGAAATCCAGGCAGGTCAGCGCCTGGAGCACCAGACGCCGCCAGATGGGTCGGAGCTGGACGGTGAGTTCCCCGGCGAGCTCCGCGTCATCGTCCATCACGTTCCACTCGGCGGCCACGACCGGGCCCTTGATCACGTTGAGGCAGGCGGCCACCAAACCGTGACGGCGCATCCGCCTGAGCGTGGCCAGGCTCGGTCTGCCCGAGATGGGTGGTGTCGGGCTGAGGCTGATCGAACGCGGCCGCCCCATCGGTGGAGCGGCCAGCTTCTTCACCCTGCGGCGAAAGAGTGCCAAGGATCCTCCAAGGTGGTCAATCCAGTCCAAGGGCGGCGGCGAGGGGATCGTCGCCGATCTCGTAACGCTGCTCGGCCAGGGAGGGGAACCTCCCGGCGAACCCTCTCCCCGAGGCCAGCTCGCAGGCGTACCCCAGGGCGTCAACCAGGTCGTCGTGATCGCCGTGGGGAAAGGCCAGAAGCTCATCGGTCAGGGGACCGGCCTCCGGCGGCAGCCAGAGTCTTCCCGAGGCCAGCCATGCCGCCAGCGCGTTGGCCCGGATCAGCTTTCCCCCCCGGGGGCGCATGGCGACCACCGGGATGCGGCGCCGGCGCAGCTCCTGGACCGCGGCCAGTTGATAGGCCACCGATTCCACCCCCACGGCTACGGGTCGGAAGCGCCGGGCGAGTTCGACAATCGTTCTGAGCTGGGCGGCGAAATCCAGGCGAAGTTTTACGGTTTCAAGGACGTGCCAATCATCGTCCCCGTCCATCCCCAACACGACCAGGGCGCAGAAGTCCTCCCCGCCCAGGGCCAGATCCACCCCGATAACGGTGGCGGAAAGGGGAGGGGGCCCGCCGGTACGTCGGCGGAGCCACTCGGGACGAAAGAAGGTCCCCGAGGCGAGGCCGGGGTCGTTTTGGTACTGTAAGGCGAAGGCCACCGGCCCCATCTCCCGTCTGCGTTCCTGGAGCCTCGACCGGGGCCACCGCTCGGGGAAGAGGACCGAGCCGTCGGGCAGGATCGCCGAACGGCTCCCCTCGTTGGTCGGTATCCCTCGGGCAAGCGCCCCGCCGTAGAGGTCCAGGGGATGGTGACGGGTGCCGACGAGGTGAAGAAAAGCCCCCGGCAGGAGGGTGGGAGCGAGGACGTTGGCGAACCACTCGCGCAGCCGTTCGCGGGACCTCTGGGTGGTTGCGGTACGCTGGGCGACCAGATCGTCGGCGACGACGCCGTCGTGATGCCGCCCCACCAAACCCTGGCCCGAACCGACGGCCGTCAGGGTCGGCTCCTTCCGCCGTCCGCGCCTTTTACAGAGGATCGAGTCCTGGGTGAAACGCGCGACGGCCGAACCGGCGAAGAGCCACTCGATCTCCTCCCGAGCCAGAACCGCTCTCAGCTCGGCCAGGATCAGCCGGGCCTGGCGGGCGGTCTCCGAGGCGATGAGATAGGCCTTTTCGGGATTGA